>CAYSQV010000108.1:0-4906 GCA_964433295.1 uncultured Nitratifractor sp.
GGATGGCATGCCGATGCACATGGATACCAAACGTCCCTGCAGCCCCAAAACATCCGACCGCTGGTCAAAAGGGAACAAGAAATTTGCGGCCATCCAGAAAAAAGCGACGCACGATAACTATCTGGCCGGCAAGAAGATCTTTGAGACAAAATGTGCCTCCTGTCACGGTGATCACGGCCAGGGCATGGGGACCTTCCCGCCGCTTTGGGGAAAAGATGCCAACGGCAAGTGGCTCTCCTACAACACCGGGGCGGGGATGAGCAAGCTTAACAAAGCGGCCAACTGGATCCAGTCGAATATGCCCTTTGGGCAGGGAGGAACGTTGAGCGATCAGGAAGCAGCCGATGTGGCACTCTACATAGATGCACAGCCCCGAGCAGACTTCGATCTGGCTAAAGGACTTTTCCCGCCTGAGCAGATGGGGTACTATAACTCCAAGGTTCACGAGGAAAAGCACTCTGTCCGCAGCAACTTTAAGGCAATGGGACTCGACGTCGATGCCATCCGCGGAGACAAAGCGATTCCGTAGAAAAGGGCAGGAAAGTCTGCAACTTTTTGGTTATGGCCTTCTAAAAATAGCTGTAAGCGGTGCCCTCCTGCCGCTTGCATCGCTTATATCCCCTGGCAAAATTCGTTGACGTAATCCCACACTCCACCGTTTTGTTCGCAGTCCATGATCTGCTGAATATAATGCGTCTCAGGTTGCGCAGAAGTGTGTGCAGAAGTGTGTGCAGATGCGCCAAACCACTCTTTGGAAAGATCACTGAAATATGCAGCAGCCATCAACATTCCCAGTATTGAAAGGACCAGCAGAATGATTTTGGTGTAGCTGTAGGGTCTCTCGCCGGTGATGCGGCCGGTCTGACCGTTGATGGCGTAGTAGTATTTTTTGCCTTTGTACTCAAAATGGGTCATCCAGACCGGAAAGAGGGCGTTTTTCCATGTGGTATTCTGGTATCGGGTCTGCAGGGAGGTGATCTGCTGCTGATCTCCGCCGATGTCACGCCGGACATCGGCACGGATCACCGTATCCATTTTGACCCGGGCCATCTCAAACCCGTTATCAAGCCCTACGGTATACTCTTCGGCATCGAAGCCGCTGAGGTAGCGGGTGTCAAACGGCACCAGTTCGGCAGTATTCCATGGCTCAAGCGCATCGAGGATCTTGCGGGAAGGGCTTTGGCTGGCGCGGATAATCACATCATCAAACCATCGCTGCACCCGTCCGGCAACCGGCGTCCAGCGGATACGGGGCTCCTGTACGTTAACAAGCTGCTCCCGGCCGTTGACGATCATCCGTTTTTGGACCGTGACATAATAGACATCGCCCCGCTGTCCGGCATAATCGGTGAGGGTGTCGGCATCGTAGGTCCAGTAGGGGATGTAGTATCCGGTGAGTGCCTTGTCGGCATCTACGAGATGCTTGAGTTCACTGGGGGCGAACCAGAGTGAACCGATCCACTCGGCAAAGCGTTTTTGGGCCTGGGCATGCGAGATACGAAAGGGCAGGATCGATTCGGGTTTGATCTCGTTGACAAATTCGGTGATCGCCGGGGTGCCGCAATAGGGGCATTCGGTGCTGACAGCAAACGGATCGAGGGTAAAGCCGCTTCCGCATTTGGAACAGGTAATCTCTTTGGTGATCTCCTGATTGGGCGCATGGTCAAGGGTCATCAGCGCACTGTGGAGATCGTGTTCGACAATGGGAGCGTGCTCCCCCTCTATGGGCACTTCTCTTTGGCAGAACTCACACCTGAGTGCACCGTCTACAGGGGAATACTTCAGGGGTGCCCCGCACCCGGGGCAGGTGTAGTTGATGGGAGTAAAGCGCATGGGTTATCAGCGGGGCGGTTCAGGGGGGAAAAGGCCGCCAAGAACATGACCGGCCGGTTTCCAGCCATCAAGATCTTCGCGCCACACATAGCTGTCGCGGGTGAAAGTTCCTTCCGCGATCATGCGGCGGAGAGCATCCAGATCAAAGGGGCCTTCGGAGCGGCCGTCTATTGAAACAAAATAATTCTTGATATCCGGTGGTGGAGGCGGGGTAGCCGCTGTCGCATCGCCGGAAGCCGGGGAAGGTTTCATCGCGTCCGCCATTTGCTGTCCCATTGTGATCCCGGCCCCCATGCCGACCATCTCTCCTACGGAGCCATTGCCTTCGCCCATGGCCTTGCCGGCCTGGTATTTGAGATGATCGTCGAGATCACCGGTGAGGGCACGGGAGGTGCGGGCATCGAGCGCTTCCTGGACCGCTTCGGGCAGCGAGATATTCTCAACAAGGATTCGGGTCAGTTCGAGCCCATACTCCTCAAAATAGGGGGCGATCCCCTCGGTGATGTATTGGCCGAATTTTTCGTAGTTGGCGGCCAGATCGAGGGCGGGGGTATCGTCCTGTCCGAGAACGACTGCGAGTTTGGAGACGATCAGATTGCTCAACTGGTCGTCAATCTCATCGGTGGTAAAGTGGCCGTCTGTCCCGACGATCTCCCGCAAAAAGGTTTCGGGGTCACTGATACGGATCTCGTAGGTACCAAACGCACGCAAGCGCACCATATCGAGCTCACTGTCTCGTACCATTACCGGATTGCGGGTTCCCCATTTGAGGTCCGGGAAACGCTTGGTGTTGAGGAAATATACCTCGGCTTTGAACGGCGACTTGAAGCCGTGATCCCAGTGCTGGAGGTTGGTGAGGATCGGGAGGTTATTGGTCTCGAGTTCCCAGGTTCCCGGCCCCAGAACGTCAGCAATCTCTCCCTCGTTGACAAAGACGGCGACCTGGGATTCGCGGACGATGAGCTTGGCACCGTATTTGATCTCGTTGTCCTGGCGGGGAAAGCGCCACACCATGGTATCGTGCGAACTGTCGGTCCAGTCAATGACATCGATCGCCTGGCCAAAGAGCCAACTGAGCAGTCCCATGATCACCCCTCCCGGTTTTCGGAGGCATTGGCGGTCGGATGATCAGCTGCCTCCTCAAGCTGAGCATGCTCGCTGGCCTCTTTTTTGGCATGAACAGCAATGAGAGCCTCTTTGAGCTTGGCCTCGGTCTCCTGAAGTTCAATGAGCGCTTTTTTGCGGGCGGCTTTGCCCTCTTCGGCGATCTGAAGTGAATCGTTGAGGGTGTCGATAAGGGTTTGGTTGGCTTTTTTGATGCTTTCGATATCAAAGATGCCTCTCTCCATCTGACGACGCACTTCGGCATTGGCCTCACGGAGCCCTTCGGCATTTTTCTCGAGCAGATCGTTGGTCAGGTCGGTGGCCTCTTTGATCGCGTTTGCCGCATCGTGGCTGCGGAAGATCGTCACGGTCTGGGCCAGCTGGTTGCGCCACAGAGGGACGGTGTTGACCAGGGTGGAGTTGATCTTGTTGATAAGCGATTTGTCGTTCTCCTGGATGAGACGGATCGAGGGCAATGCCTGCATCGCCACCTGGCGACTGAGTCGCAGGTCGTGAACGCGACGCTCGAGATCATCACGGAAACCGCGCATGTCTTTGAGGTTTTGGACTGCGAGCATCTCTTCGTCTTTTGCGGCCGCTTCGTATTCGGGAAGAATCTGGGTATTGAACTCCTCAAGCTTTTTCTCTCCGGCGAGGATGTAGAGTTCGAGCTTGTGGAAATAATCAAGGTTGGCTTCGTAGAGTTTTTCGAGCGAGACGACATCGGTCATGAGCTTGGATTTGTGTTTCTCGAGGTCGTTGGAGATGACGTCGATGTGGTCGCGCACCTCTTCATACTGCTGGAGAAAGACCGCCAGCGGTTTGGCGCGGCCGAGGAGTTTCTCCCACCAGCTGAGTTTGCGGTTGGGGTTGAGTTCGTCGAGGTCAAAGCCGCGGATTTTGGCGACCATGTTATTCAGCGCGTTGCCCGCAGCTCCGGTATCCTGGCTCTTGACCCCCTCAAGCATGCGGTTGGAGATCTCGTCAAGTTTCTCCTGGGCGGAGGAGCCGAAGAAGATCACAGAGTTGCGGTCTTCGATGTTGATCTCGGCCATGGCCGCTTCGAGGGCTTCCTGCTCCTCGGGCAGGGGAGCAGGGAGGTTCTCGTCGTGATTGAGAATGGCGGCCTCAATCTGCTCTTTGACGGCGGAAGGGAGGGTGGTCTCTTCGAGAGAGGCGGATTCGGGGGCGGTTGGGGTGGGGTTCATGTTTTCTCCTTTGATTAGTGGTTGACCTGTGCTTTGAGGGCGTCGATAGTGACATCGAGATCAAACAGGTTGTTGGCCTTGAGGCGGGCGAGCTCTTTGTCGAAGCGGGTCTGGACATCGTCGATCAGCGCATGCAGACGGGTGCGCATGTCGCTGTCGATGTCGTGTTCGTCGACTTCGGTATAGTTGCGTGTCACCTCGGCGATCCCGTCGATAAAGACCACGAGAAACTTGCGGGCCACACGGAGATCTTTTGGATCGTGCTGTATCGTCTCAAGGATTCGATGCGCACGGGTAATGGCTCCGTCGATCTTTTTATGCAGGACTTTATCGGTGATGCGGGCATTGCTCGCTTCGGCTTCGGCAAGTTTGGCCTGGGCTTCTTGCAGAGTTTTGAGGACGAGCTCGGGGCTGATGTCTCCCATATCGGGGAGTTTGTCAGCCCGGGGGTCGAGCCCATAGTAGAGTCCGTACCCCACCGAGGCCAGCAGGCCGACGAAAAGGGAGGAGAGGAGCGGTTTGTCCCCGGCGACGAACGCCAGATAGAAGAGCGTGATTCCCAGCAGGATCATCGCGAGCATCTTCCAGGGGACTTTGGGGGCACGGGTGATGACCGTCTGGTGATAGGCCGCCTCCTGCGCGATCCCTTTGGCCGTCGCCGCCGCAGCACCCAGCAGCATCCCAAAGCCGATCCCCACCTGAACGAAATGGCCGTAGTGGCCGCCAAAAAGAGCCAGAACGACCGAAACAAACAGGGGAAT
>CAYSQV010000109.1:0-4865 GCA_964433295.1 uncultured Nitratifractor sp.
CGGCATTGATGATGGCAGGTCTGGACGGTATCAAAAACAAAGATATCCCCGTAGGACCCATGAACGAAGATCTCTTTGAACTCACGCTTGATGAGATCCGTGAGAAAAAAATCCCCCAGATGCCGCATACTCTGCGAGAAGCACTCGAAGGCCTCATTGCCGACAACGACTGGCTCAAGCCGGTCTTTACCGATGCATTCATCGATACCTATCAGCACTACCTGTTCGAACGCCAGGTCTGGCCGGACGAAGCTCGCCCAACTGCGTTTGAGTTTTCATCTACCTACTCGTGCTAAACCGTTCTCTCCGGGTCGATCCGACCCGGAACCTCTCCCCTCTTTCGTGACATATTCTTGACCGTGCTTTGTTATGATACGTATCCATTATGCATCAAGGAGACATTAAGATGAAAAGATATTTTGCCATTGCCGCAATCAGTGCGCTGCTGCTCACCGGCTGCGAATCCCCCAAAGAAGACGTGGTCGCCAGAGATTTCGTACTGGTTGTACACAATGTCTCGTATTGGGGATGCTCAAGCTTCGGGATGAACGTCTTCAAGAAGAAGTACGGCTTTACCAACCGGATCGTACTCTATCATGAAGACAATGACAACACTGCTGACTGCGATGACTACGAACACGAACTAAAACGGACCTGCTGGGAAGAGAGCCTGAGTGGCAGCGGTACCGGGGTTGGCGATCATGTTTGCGCGATCGGCATCGACGAAGTGGATGAGCCCGATACCACCAACGAAGAAAAAGTCAAAGAACAAAAATACGTCGCCATCATCCCCCATGTCTCTTCTCTGGCATGCACCAAAGGTGGTATTGACAAAGTACTGGAAGATCATGACTATACCGGCACGCAATACACATACACCCAGGAGAAGGCCGATGTCCAATGTGACAGCTTCCCCGGAACCGAATGCAAGGTTCTCTCCGGTCTGGAGAAAGAGGAGGCCGGATACAGCGAAAATCTTTCGTGTGTGGTCGGTACCGAGGACAAACCGCTGCAGGACCAATAGGGATCAGCATGCCCTCTGTCCTGATCGTCTGCACCGGAAACAGCTGCCGCTCCATCATGGGAGAGGCTCTGATCAATGCCCGTTTGGGTGATCGGGGGATTCACGCATTCAGTGCCGGCAGCCATCCGAGTGGCCGCGTCAATCCCAATGCTATCCGGGCACTCAAGTCCATCGATGCGTGGGAGGAACACTACCACTCCAAGACCATTGAAGCTGCCCGCAAACATGAGCCATTCGATCTTGTTGTTACGGTGTGTGACCATGCCAAAGAATCCTGTCCGGTCTTTCCGGGAAATACCAAAACGATCCATGTCGGATTTGAAGATCCGGATGGCAAACCCTACGATGCCTTTGTCACTACTCGAAATTTGATCGAGAAAACATTGCTCCCTGCTGTGCTCAAAGAGCTCGAACACGTCTCAGCGTAAGCGATTATTGATCATCCTCACCACCAAAAACAACCCCACCGATACCAGGATCATTGATGCTGCCATCGGTGCGGAGTATTTGAGCCCGTAGCTGTTGAAACGGTCATAGATAAGGACCGGGGCTACCATCGGATGATAAGCGATGATCACCACCGCACCGAACTCCCCCAGCCCCCGGCTCCACATCATCAGCGCGCCGTTGATGATGTCGTTGCGGGCGTTGGGCAGCGCGATCGTCCAAAACGCGGCAAAAGGACCCGCTCCCAGGGTCCGGGCGACCCCCTCCAGACGGGGATCGACCTTGCGAAACCCCTCCTTGGCCCCGTTAATGAGGAATGGGGCCGAGAGGAACATCATCGCGGCGATAATCCCGGTGGTGGTGTCGATCAGCTCCAGCCCCATCCGATCCAGCCACCCGGCGATCCAACCATTCCCGAAGGCCACCAGCAGGGCGATCCCCGCGGCAGTATGGGGCACCATCACCGGGATATCGAGCAGCGACTCCAGCAGGGACTTGCCCCAAAACTCATACCGGGCGATCAGGTACGCCAGAGGAATCCCCGTCATCGCCACCAGCACCACGGCATAAAACGCTGTCCGGAGTGTCAGGAAGATACTTGAGCGCACTTCTACATCACTCAGGGCATCCCCGAGCCCTCCCAGCCCGACGCTGAAAAACAGCTGCGCCAGCGGTACCATCAAAAAAAGCACCACCAGCGAACCCAGCAGCATAAATATCAGCAAAAATCCCCGATCTGTTCTCATACGCTCACCACATCTTCCTCTTTGATACACAGATAGCAGGCCACCCCCTCAGCCAGCCCCAGCTTGCCGTACATGTTCTTGGGTACTTTGGCAAAAACCCGCACATCCCCCACCCGGGCAAAGACCTTGTAATGATCGGCGATTCCGATCACCTCGTCGATCGTGCATGCCAGGCAGTACTCTCCGGCCACATCCTGATGGGAGAAGAGGATCGCGTTGGGGTCGACCGTAAAGTACCCTTCGCTTCCCTCCTCCAATATGGTGCGTGGAAGGATGTTCTTAAAGCCCAGAAAGCGTGCCACTTCCATGTTCGCCGGATGGTTGAGCACCGTATGGCTTTTGCCTGCCTGCAGCAGTCTCCCGTCAAGCACCACCGCGATCTCATCGGCCAGGGTGGCGGCCTCTTTGAAGTTGTGTGTGACATGGATGATGGTGGTGCTGTAGCGCTTGATCAGGGCTTTGAGCGATTTCATGATGGCGTTTTTAAACGTCGGATCGACCGCACTGAGCGGCTCATCGAGCAGGAGAAGCTTCGGTCGGGAGTAGATCGCCCGGGCGATGGCGACCCGCTGTTTCTCGCCGCCGCTGAGGTTCGTGATCCGGCGATCGAGCAGGCCACCGATCCGCAGGAACCCCACCACATCCTCAAACAGCGCATCGGCCCCTTCGATCGTACGGTAGCGACTGGAGTAGCGAATGTTCTCCCGGACACTCAGATTGGGAAAAAGCGCAAAATCCTGATAAACAAACCCAAAGCCCCGTCGCTCCGGCGGCAGATCGGTGATCGCTTCATCCCCCCAGTAGATCGCCCCCTCGATCAGCTGAAGCCCGGCGATCGACTCAAGCAGCATCGTCTTGCCGCTGCCGGTCTTGCCGAGGATCACGCAGTAGCTGCCGGTATCGACCTCCAGAGAAATAGGTCCGAGCGTAAAATCCCCCCGGGTGACACGCAGCTCCTCGATCCGCAGCATCGGTCTTTACTTTAGGATGGACGCATCACCGGTGATGACCGGCGGATCGATCACCCCCTGGCCGTTCTTTTTCATGATCGTCTGCCCCTCGGATGAGAGGACGAACCGCACGAACGCCACCGCCCCGTCCCGGTTGCGCGGCAGTCCTTTGGCCCTGTTCTCTACGACGGTGATGCCGTAGACCATCGGGGCCCCTTTTTGGGTGATGTAGGTGCCCGGCTTTTTGCCGGTGATCCTGAACGTCGCCTGCGCGTAGAAGTCGTTGTAGGTCTTCTCCCCCAGACTCACCTGGGGCGGGAGCGTGACATAGCGCAGCCCGTGCTGGGCGGCGACGGAGCGGTAAATGTAGAGGTAGTCATACGCTCCGGCTTCAAGCAGGCCGAGCAGATCGGTCTCTTTGGGGCGGACGATCACTTTGGCTTTGTTCTCCTCCCCGTTGGTATAGCTCTCGCCGTAGCCCATAAGCTTGTCGTAAAAACCGGGGACTTTGTAGTACTTTTCCGCCAGTTTGCTCACCAGGATACTGCGGTAGCCGCACGGATCGAGGTTGGGGTTGGAGTGGCCCACTTTCACCCCCTTGCGCAGGAAGATCTGAGGCCAATTGGTGGCGTTGATCTCATCGGCGTATTTGGACTTTTCGGTGTACGCGATCGCCATCTCGTTGGTCGCAAACTGCGCGTTGAACTTCGCGTAGTCGGGGATCAGCAGGTTGTCGATCACCTTGTACGCCGCGCTGGCCATCACATCGGCTGGTTTGCCGATATCCGTGATTTTGCGGGCACATGCCCGTGATCCAGCTGGTTCGCGCACCACATCGTACTGTGAATATTTGGCTTCAAAAGCTTTTTCTATCTGAGCGAACGGTACCGAAAGACTCCCCGCATGGAAGATCACTACTTTCTCCTTGGCCATACCTACTGCTGATGCCAACACGAGAATCAAAAGAATTTTTTTCATTGGAGAGTCCTTTTTTCGGTCGTTTTACTAATATGCATTTTTTGCATATTATCGGTAAATGTAAGTTTACACTGATAGAACTTAAAGTTGACTACTCCGACGAAGCCGCGGGAAACGGCAATTTTGTCTCATCAAAACGGTATTTGCCATTCTGTACCTTGGTCAGGACACCCAATTCTCCCAGCTGGCGGAAGTGTTTGACGATGGTGGGTTTGCTGATGCCGGTCTGCTCCATGATTTCAGCATAGGAGTAATTGAGCACATTGTCTTCATCGAGATGGTTGAGGATGAAATGCACCAACTCCACTTGTTTGCCGTCGGTGACGACCGAAATGGTTTTGATGATGTTGTAGGTGCGGTTGATCTCTTTTTGCTGGATGCGTGGCAGGAGAACATCGTGCAGGGCGTTGAGGAGGGCTTTGATGTTGATCGGTTTGACGATGTAAGCTTCGACCTTGAGCTGGATCGCTTCGAGGAGAAACTCCGTGTCGGTGTAGGCGGTGGTGAAGATCGCCGGGGTTTTGAGCCCCATCTCGCTGCGAATGTGCTTGAGGCACTCAATGCCGCTTTCGTTCTCAAGCAGAATGTCGGAAATGATCACATCCACCGTCCGGGATTGCAAAATATCGTAGGCCTCGTGGCAGGTGCGCACCGCATAGATGTTTTTGGCGAAATCCTCCAGCACGGTACGGGTATGGCGCAGCAGTTCGGCTTCGTCTT
>CAYSQV010000110.1:0-4810 GCA_964433295.1 uncultured Nitratifractor sp.
GCTCGGCCGGGGTGGTCTGGGTGCAGTGGACAAAGAGCGCGGGGCAGTGGTCAAATGCGCTCATAAACTCATCGATGCTTGTGACGGCCTTGTCTGCACTAAAAAACTTCTGAAAAAACCCCAAAAACCCTCCGCTGTGTTCCTCAAGCCACTCTCGCTCATCAGGAGATTCAAGGAAGTGAGTTGAAAGCGGCATCGATCTCTCTTTGGCCAGCGCTATGGCTTTGGATAAAAGTACAGGGTGCACTGAGTAGGGCGCGTGGATGGCGATAGCCGGAGTGATGCGATCTTCTGGTGCAGTCTGCTGAGAGCTCTTAAGGCGTTTCAAAAAATCCTCGTAGAGTATATCGGCAGTCGCAGCCGAAGAGCCTATAAGCTCATTATAGAAAGTTACCCTTTGGGGTGTTCGTCTGCAAACTTCCAGCTCCGTTCCAAAACTGCTGATAGCCCCGAAGCTTGTGATCCCGCTGCGGAGCATCGCATCGGTGGCCGCACGCATGGCGACGTCGTCGCATTGGGCGATCAATGCGTCGCGGTGTTCGATCACGCTGTGCAGCCAGATCATGAAGTCGCCATAGCGCAGCGTCGAGCGGTTGGCCGAAAACTCCAGATGCACGTGGGCATTGATCAAGCCCGGATAGACCACGGTGTAGGGCGGCGTGCGGACGATCCGTGCGTCGGGATACTGTGCGGTGAGGGCATCGGGGGCACCGAGCGCGAGGATCGACGCATCAAAAGCGACCGCCCGGCCGCTGATGAATCCTTCGGGGGTATAGATGTGGTCGGCTATGAGGATCGTGGGGGTCATATCTAATCGGCCTTTAATCGCTATTTCAATAGAATATTGCCCACTATTATAACACAAGGAACCCAAATGAAAATCGTCGTTATCCAAGGCCCAAACCTCAACATGCTCGGCATCCGCGAACAGCAGATCTACGGCCCCATGAAGCTTGAGGAGATCCATGAGCAGATGAAGATCTTCGCCGGAGAGAACAACATCGAAGTGGAGTTTTTCCAGAGCAACCTCGAAGGGGAGATCGTCGACCGGATCCAGGAGTGCATGGGGGATGCTGATGGCATCATCATCAATCCAGCTGCCTACAGCCACACCTCCATTGCCATCCGCGACGCCATTGCCGCGGTAGAGCTGCCGGTGATCGAAGTCCACCTGACCAACATCCACGCCCGCGAAGAGTTTCGCCGCCACACCCTTACGGGTGAGGTGGTTGCCGGCGTGATCGCCGGGGTAGGGCCGTTTGGCTACCACCTGGCGATGATCGGCATGACCCAGATCCTCAACGAGATCGCTGCGTCCAAACAAGCTCAGGGATAAACCGATGAACCGTATCCACCGCGACGAGAGTGCCCTCTATCATGCGTGTGGGTACAGCTGCGACCACGCCATCTATCTCGCGCTGGGGGATGAAGCGTACTTCATCACCGACGGGCGCTACACCGTCGATGCCGAGGCGCAGGTGCGCGGCGCGCGGGTGATCACCGCTGCCGACCTTCCCAAGGCCGCAGCAAAGCGGATCACCCGAAGCGGAGTGCGCAAGATCGCCTACGATCCCAAAGAGTGGGATGTGTATACCTTTGAGCGGCTCCGCAGCCATACGCGGGTGGCGTGGAAGCCCCGGCTGCTTCTCTCCCAAAAAGAGCGGATCATCAAGCGTCCCGACGAGATCGCGCTGCTTGAAAAGGCGGTTGCCATCGGTGCGGCGGCATTTGATGAGTTTGCTGCGCTGGTGGATGTGGCAGGTGTGGGGCTGAGTGAGCAAAAGCTTTTTCAGGTCGCGCAGGCGGCGCTGCACGGTGATGCAGGCAGGGCGCTCAGCTTCGATCCGATCGTTGCGATAGGGCCCAATGCCGCCAAACCGCATGCACATCCTGGCAAACGCAAACTCAAAAAAGGGGATCTGCTTCTGTTTGATGCGGGGATCAAATACAAGCGCTACTGTTCGGATCGTACCCGTACCGTGCGGGTCAAAAAGGGCTTTGCGTTTGATGAGGATCAGCGTTTCAAGGACAAAAAGATCCAAAAAGCATACGATACCGTCCTCAAAGCCCACGACAAGGCCATTTCAAAGGCACGCAGCGGTATGAGGGCCAAGGAGATAGATGCCATCGCCAGAGAGGTGATAGACAAAGCCGGCTACGGCAAATATTTCGTTCACTCGACCGGACACGGTGTCGGGTTGGATATCCACGAGCTGCCGGTCATCTCATTCCGCAGCCGCACGCGGATTGAGGACGGAATGGTCTATACGGTCGAGCCTGGGATCTATCTGCCGGGGAAATTCGGGATACGGATCGAGGACATGGTGGTGATGCACAACGGCCGGGCACGGGTGCTGTGAGGGAGCTGGAATTGGCAATTCAGAAAAGAGACGGGGGATGAGGAGCCGCGCAGGGTGCGTTTGCTGGCGTGCCTATTGTATGAAGGGAACGCGAAGGGATTTCGGATCCACTCCGGAATGACGCAAACAAACATTACACCTAACACAAAAAGGAGCCCCGCTGTGTCTTTGCGCTGGATTGAAAGCCGTCATTTTCCATACCGGGCTCTCCGCCGTCCGTCCGGCGGGCACGAAGCGGTGATAGGGATCGGGGGAAATCTCGGCCGGGTTCCGGCGCGGTTTGAGCGACTTTGGCGTTATTGGCAGGGCTCCGGGCAGGTGACGATCCTCGCGACCAGTCCGATCCTGATCAATCCCCCTTTTGGCTACACCGATCAGCCCGATTTTTACAACGCGGCGGTGCAAATTCGCACCCCCCTTGACCCGCACGCGCTTTTGCGCTATATTTTGCACACCGAAAAACGGTTCGGGCGCACGCGGAGCTTCCCCAACGCTCCGCGTACGCTCGACCTGGATCTGATATTTTACGATGACCGACGCATTGAGACACCCCGTCTGAGTCTGCCGCACCCCCATTGGCGTGAGCGGGACTCGGTCGTGATGCCTTTGGCGCGATTGAAAGGAGTATGACCATGATAGAAGAGACATTCAGCGCCCCCACACCGCGCGATGCGTTTGAGCTGGCGCGCACGAAATACGGGGCGTTCAGCGATCTAAAACTGCTGCGTGCTACGCAGCGACGCGATGCGGAAGGGAAGCTCTATGCCCACATTGTTGTTGCGGTGCCGCAGGAGGACTATCTGGCCAGCATCGGGATCGACGAAGAGGAGGAGCTCCTCGGTGAGATCCACCAGCTGCGCGATCAGATGGCGCGGATGAAAAGTGCCATCGGCGGGGAGAATACCCCCACAGCGATCGAAGAGGTCAAAGCGCTCTTGAGCGCCAAGGGGCTCCAGCCGGCATGGCTCGATGCGATGCTCGCACCCCTGGCTGAGGATGCCATCGCCGAGGACAAATCACTCCTCCTCTCCTATCTCCTTGAGTCGATCGACGAGCAGTTGCGTGTGCGTCCCGAATCGCTCGATACGCGCAAACGGATCATGGTGGTCGGCCCCACCGGGGTGGGCAAGACCACGACACTGGCCAAACTCGCCGCCCGCTATGCGCTTGACCCCCGCCACCCCCGCTCGGTGGCGATCATCAATCTCGACACCTTTCGGGTCGGCGCGTATGAACAGATGGAACACTACGCTGCCACGATGGGAATCCGTCACCTCAAGGTCGATACCGTCGAAGGATTCAGCGATGCCCTCGAGACGCTGGCCGATCACGATGTGGTGCTGATCGACACAGCAGGGATCTCCCCGTACGATATCGGCCGCCTGATCAAGACGGTGGAGTTTCTCCGCTCGCTCCCCGATGCGCAGATTGAGACTGAGCTGGTGATCTCGGCCACCGCCAAGTACGATGATATCGTTGCCATATATGAGCATTTTTCCTTTGTCGATATCGACAGCGTCATCCTTACCAAGTTCGACGAGACCCGCCGCATCGGTGAGGTGCTGGGGTTTGTTCTCGACAAAGAGCTCTCCGTCAGCTATGTCAGTACCGGGCAGGAGGTCCCCGACGATCTGGAACCTGCCGACAAAGAGGCGATCATGATCCGCCTGGTGGAGGAGCTGCATGTCTAACCGACAGGCCGATGCGTTGCGTCTCGATGTTCTGGCTTCTGAGGGGATCGACCGCCCCTATCTCGCCCTCAAGCCCGCCCGCATCTCTGCCAAAAAATTCGCTAAGCTCCGGGAGGGGGATTTGATCGACGGATTCGATCCGCTCCATCTGCGGCTGGTGCACAAAGGAGCCGTCATCGCCCGGGCCAAACTCGGCCGGATCGGCCACCGCGAAGCGATCCACATCGTCTCGACTGAGCGGGAGGAGATGGTGAGCGGTTCTTCGCCCAGATACCACCTCCTTGAGGTGCGGTTGCGCTTGATGGCGGCGGCTCCTGTCCGCGGCGATGTGATCGAATACGACGAACCCCTCTCGCGCTCGCTGGTGATTCTGGCCGATCGTCGGCCGTTTGCGCTGGGGGAGATGGTGGAATACGACGGGGAGCCGACGGTGCGGATCACGAGGATGCTTGATGGCTGAGCGGGTTCTGCTGGGACTCAGCGGCGGGGTCGATTCGACCGTTGCGGCCCTGCTGCTTCGGCAGCAGGGGTACGCGGTCACGGGTGTCTATATGAAACTGCACGCCAATGATGCCTACCACGCTGCCAACTACGCCAAAGCCCGACAAGTTGCCGAGTATCTCGGGATTGATATCCATTTTCACGACATCAGTGACCGGTTCGAAAAAGAGGTGGTGGACTATTTTGTCGACACCTACCGTCAGGGCCTCACCCCCAACCCCTGTGTGGTGTGCAACCGGCAGATCAAATTCGGTGCGA
>CAYSQV010000111.1:0-4805 GCA_964433295.1 uncultured Nitratifractor sp.
TTGCTTGGTTCCTTCTCCAATCCCTTCCCTTTCACTGCTGCATGCGCTGACCGTTTTGGCATCTTGCTTGAATGCTTGAAAATCCATTCCCTCAGTATACACCACGAGTTTATCTTTATCGATTCGGTCACGAATATCTTGTAAGAAAAGGAGGCAGTTGTGGGTCATAGTACTATGATGGCTTCCTGGAGTATTTGATCGCGCAACTGGGGGTGAAGTTTGCGTCGAGGTACAAGATCGATTGTCTCATGGAGACGATGACTGAGATACTCTTCAATTTCGATGAAGGTCAACAAGTCGGGGGTGGCTGCAAAATCTACAAGCAAGTCAATGTCGCTTTGGTCGGTTTGTTCCCCGCGTGCGTGGGAGCCAAATAGATAAAGAGTGTCAATGGCGTACTTGTCACGCAAAACAGGCTTAATCGTACGAATAATGTCTTTGATTTCTGCTGCTGTAGACATGTATCGCCTTTTTTTGTTGATAGTGTGATTATAGCATAATGAGGTTACCCGTAAATCTTCGTCAGATGCTCCATCTTTTTCCCCATGTTCAGCAACGCCATGTCGGCCAGTACCAGCGCCATCATCGCTTCGGTGACGACCGCGCCGCGGATGGCGACGCAGGGGTCGTGGCGGCCTTTGAGTTCCAGTGTGGCGGGATTGCCGTCGGTATCGATGGTTTGCTGGGGCTGGAAGATACTGGGGGTGGGTTTGAAATGGGTCTTGACGCAGATTGCATCCCCGTTGCTGATGCCGCCGAGTATCCCGCCGCTGTGGTTGGTCTCAAACCCTTCGGGGGTGAGGGGGTCGTTGTTCTGGCTGCCGTGGAGGCGGGCGGCGTCGATGCCGTCACCGATCTCGACCGCTTTGACGGCGTTGATCCCCATCATCGCTTCGGCCAGAATTGCGTCGAGTTTGTAATAGAGCGGCTCCCCCAGTCCCGCCGGGACACCCGTCGCACGGGTCAGTACGGTGCCGCCGACCGAATCGTGCTCCTCTTTGGCCGCGAGGATCGCCGTTTCCTGTGCGGCGGCCTTGGTAGGGTCAAGGGCCAGCATTGGGGAGGTGCGGGCATACTCCCAGTCGAGCAGGGTTGCCTGGATGCTGTCGACCTCATACAGCCCACTCTGAATGGCAATGCCCATTTGGGAGAGCATGAGTTTGGCGATGGCTCCGGCGGCGACACGCGCGGCGGTCTCACGAGCCGAGCTGCGTCCTCCGCCCCGGTAGTCACGGATGCCGTATTTCTGCTGGTAGGTGTAATCGGCATGACCGGGGCGGAAAAGATCCTTGATGTTGGCGTAGTCCCGGGACTTTTGATCTGAATTGAAGATCACCATCGCGATGGGGGTCCCGGTACTCTGTCCCTCGAATACGCCCGAGAGGATCTCGATCTTGTCCGCTTCTTTGCGGGCGGTCTCCAGAGGAGATTTGCCCGGTTTCCGCCGGTCGAGTTCGGACTGAATGAAGGATGCGTCGATGGTCAGTCCCGCGGGTACACCGTCGAGGATACACCCCAGAGCCTTGCCATGGGATTCACCAAAAGTTGTCATGCGCAGTTGCCGTCCGAACGTGTTCATGCTCCCTCCTCGCTGCGAAGTTTTTCCAGGGCGATCTTGGCTGCTTTTTGCTGAGCCTCTTTTTTGCTTTTGCCCCAGGCGCGGGCGATCTCCTCCTCATTGAGGATCACGCCGATCTCAAACTCTTTTTTGTGGTCGGGCCCTTTGGTGGCGAGCGTTTCGTAGGTGGGGGTGACTCCGTGGGTGGCCTGGGTCAGCTCCTGCAAAGCGGTTTTGTAATCTTTGGAGAGGGTGTTGAGGTCGATTTTTGGGTAGGTCTCTTCGAGCAACGCGATCACCATCGGCTGGCAGACATCCAGCCCCGCTTCGAGGTAGATGGCACCGATGACTGCCTCAAAAGCGTTGGAGAGGAGAGAGGGTTTGTTGCGCCCGTCGTTGTTTTCCTCGGCCGGAGAGAGGTAGATGTGGTGCCCCAGATCGATCACCTGCGCCAGGCGGGCAAAACCGCTCTCGTTGACCAGAGACGCACGGATCTTGGAGAGGACTCCTTCATCCTCATGGGGAAATTTCTTGAACAAAAATTCCCCCACGATCAGGTCGAGTACCGCATCGCCGAGAAATTCAAGCCGCTCATTATTGTAAGGCTTTTTATAACTTTTGTGGGTCAAAGCCTCAATAATCAACTGCTTGTTTTTAAACGCATAATTCAAGCGCTTTTCCAGCTGCGCAAAATCGTTCATCTCTTTGGCCTTTTGTAATAAATTTTGGAGGCATTATACCCAAATCAGATCGCAGATCTCTGCCGCTCAGCCTCTTCGCGTGCCAGATCATCGCAGCGTTCGTTTTCGGGATGGCCGTCGTGACCGCGTACCCAGACGCCCCGTACCGTATGGGGGCTGCTTGCTTCGAGGTATTCGCGCCAAAGATCGGGATTCTTGACTTTTTTAAACCCCTTTTTGACCCAGCCCGGTAGCCACTCGTTGATCGCTTTGACGACGTAGCTGCTGTCGCTGACGATCGTGACGTCGCACGGTTCTTTGAGGAGCTTGAGCCCCTCAATGACCCCGCGCAACTCCATGCGGTTGTTGGTGGTGTGGGGTTCGCCGCCCCAATACTCGCGTCGATGCCCCTGAAACTCGAGGATCCCCCCGTAGCCCCCCGGTCCGGGGTTGCCCAGACTTGATCCGTCGGCATAGAGGGTGATTTTTTTCCGCGACATGGGGGCTCCCGTTTTTTTTATGCCATTATACCTTATTTGTTTTGCTATAATCCCCCTTATGATTGATAACAGCTCCATTGACGCGCTCAAAGCTACCATTGATATTGTTGATGTAATCGGCAACTACGTCGAGCTCAAAAAAGCCGGTTCAAGCTTCAAGGCCAACTGCCCCTTTCACGGCGAAAAGACCCCCAGCTTTGTTGTCAGTCCGACCAAACAGTTCTATCACTGTTTTGGCTGTGGCGTGGGTGGAGACGCGATCAAATTCGTCATGGAGATCGAGAAGCTCACCTACCCCGAAGCGATCGAAAAACTTGCCTCGATGTACAACTTTTCCCTTCGGTATACCCAGGGCAGCGGCGATCTGAGCGAATCCAAACGGGTGCTGGAGATCGTCCAGAAATGGTACCGCTCCAACCTGACCCAAACTCCAAGCGCCATGGCGTATCTTCGGGATCGGGGGATTGCCGCCAACTCGATCGAGGCGTTTGGCGTGGGATTTGTCCCGGAGGCCGGGGAGGTGATGCGTTATCTCCACTCTCAGGCGTTGCCGATGCCCAAGGTCGAAGAGGCGGGGATCATTGCCCGGGGTGAGCACGGTGAATATTATGCCCGGCTCCACCAGCGGATCACTTTCCCGATCTATTCACCTGCCGGAGCGCTGGTGGGATTTGGCGGGCGTACCGTCACCAACCATCCGGCCAAATACATCAACTCCCCCCAGACCAAACTCTTCAATAAGTCGCGTCTGCTCTACGGCTACCATCGGGCCAAAGAGGCGATCTACAAGAAAAAAGAACTCATCGTCTGTGAAGGGTACCTCGATGTGATCATGTTCCATCAGGCGGGATTCACGACGGCTGTGGCGACACTGGGGACTGCGCTGACCGAGGAACATCTTCCACTGTTGCACAAAGGGGAGCCACGGGTGATCCTCGCCTACGACGGGGACAAAGCTGGTATTGCTGCCGCGCTTAAGGCTGCCCGGCTTCTGGCCGCGCACGGTTTTGACGGTGGTGTGGTGCTCTTCCCCGGCGGACAGGATCCGGCTGATCTGATCGCTGCGGGGCAGGCAGCCAAAGTGGATGAACTGCTGCGGGGTGCGAAGCCGTTGATCCCGTTTGTGCTTGAACAGATTGCCGGGACGTATGACCTGGCCAATCCCACCCAAAAAGAGGCAGCGTTTGGGGAGATGCGCAGTTTTCTTGCTACATTGAGTCCGTTGATGCAGGAGACTTTTGTCCCGATGGCGGCGACGGTGCTGGGGGTCTCACCCGGATTGTTCGGTCACCACCGTGACAACCGCGATCTCCGTCAGCGCTTTGAGCAGAAGCAGACCCGGGAGGATCCCGAGTGGCAGAGTATTTTGCGTACCCTCATTGAAAAACCGGACCTGATCGATGAGGTGATGGACGTGATCGGGCTGGATATGGTAGGAGGATACCGGGAGGCGATGGAGGCACTCATGCGCGGCGAGATGGAACATCCTGCGGTGATGGGCCTGAGCCTGAACGATGCGATCCATCCGCTCGATGAGGCGATGTTGCGCGAAGCGCTGCTCAAACAGATACGTGTCTACTATCAGACGCTGTTTAAGCGGGCGATGCAGGATGGTTCGATCCCGTACGAAAAGAAGGCTTTTCTCAGTCAAAAGTACAAAAACGATATTCTACCCAAACTCAAACAAGGAGAACTCATCCCCTATGCGAGCGATTTCACTCTTTAGCGGTGGGCTGGACAGCATGCTGGCTATCCGGCTGATGCGCGATCAGGGCATTGATGTTACGGCACTGTATGTCAAGACCGGTTTTGGGAGTACCCACGACATCACCGAGGAACTGGCCCGCCGGGCGGCGATGGTCGAAGCGGACTTTGTCACGGCCGATGTGCGGCAGGCGTATATCCAGGAGATCCTTTTTGATCCGGTCTACGGCTACGGCAAGAACTTCAACCCCTGCATTGACTGTCACGGATACATGTTCAAGATTGCCAGAGCGATGATGGAGGAGGTGGGGGCCTCTTTTCTGGTTACGGGCGAGGTGGTGGGGCAGCGCCCCATGAGCCAGA
>CAYSQV010000112.1:0-4740 GCA_964433295.1 uncultured Nitratifractor sp.
AGGGGTCTCTGAACAGGCCGTAGAGGGTCTCGTGGACAAAGGACATCATCTTGAAGTGAATCCGGTCTGCTATGGACAACTTTTCTCCTCCTTGCTCAACTTCCTTCTCGACACCTTCCGAGCTGTCTCGATCATAGCATCGATGAAGTTCGCTGACATCGGAGCAATGATGGGATTTGCCTTGGACAAAAGGACCGTTCTCAGGGCGGTCTTCCTACGACAAATGTCTTATCTCCATCGCTCTGCCACAACTTCGTCACACGATTGTCAAAAGTGGTTGCTAGACCCTAGCCGGGGTTAAAGGCAGTAGAGGAGGGCATGAGGCTATCAAGCTCCGGTTGGCTTCGGCTTCTTACGTCCCTGGACCGATGGCTACTGGCTGCAGGGGCTGTGATTCTTGCAATCCTGATCTTCACCTCAGCGCGGGCCAACATCTCGCACGACTCGGTCGACTACTACGCCATCCTCCAGTGGCTCACCCCGGCCGAGGAGAAGCCGATCGTGCGCAACCTGCACTTCGCCGAGCAGCGGTCACCGGGATATAGCCTGACGGCTTTTCTTATGTATGGGCTTCTCACAGCGGTCATCGAGCCCTTCATCTCGACGCAGAAGGTAGTCGATACCGGTGCCGAGGTGGGACAGCCTCAACCTCCGCACTCAGGCCCACACCGCCCACCGCAGCCCGGGGGTCCGGAGCGCATGATGATCCCGGCCCGGTCCTCAAGGAGCGCTGTGGGATAATCGTAGGCGGTGAGGAAGGTGATCTTCTTCCCCCGGGCCACCATGGAATAAAGGTCCGGAATGGTCACTTTCTTCCGCTCTTCCATCACACCTCCTTTCCCCCATGGTAGTGGGGAACCCTCACCTATGGCCAACCTCGCTCTCTTGGTTTCCTAATGCCCGAATGCAGTAAGATCGTTTCCGGTAGGGGAAGGAACATGGTGTCGCCTGAACTCCAGTTTCTGATCGACATAGGCGCAGGACTAGCAAGCAGCCTTGCCGAACGAGTATTCGCTCGGATCGGCGCCACCATCAGAGGTGCCCCAGAGGAGCGGGCATTGCGTAAGGCATTCGCCCGCGCCATTGCAGAGTTCTTAAGCTGCTTTGAGCTACCGGAAGACCCTGAGGCACGAAAAATTTGGGCTCAATATATTCAGGAGCGGTTGGAGCCTGTCTTCGCTGATGAGCGAGTTAAAGAAGCCATTACCCAGGCCGTGCTCCATAAAGGGAGGCCGGAGGAGTTGGAAGCGGACCCTTTCCAGGTCGCTTGGGCGGACCATGTTGCTCCTCACCATGAAGCCCCTCTGCCCTGGCGGGAGGGCTGTGAGCTGAAAGATGCTATTCGTGTCTTTGCCTCCGCCCTCGAAAGAGAAATAGAAGCCCATCCAAAGCTCCACACCTTCCTCATAGCTGCCCGGCTCAAGCGGCTTGTGGATTTGCTGGAACAGGGCGTGCAAGTGAAAGGGATGGAGACCCTCCTGGCTGCAGTACAAAAGCTAGCCAACCAGCAAGAACGTCTCATCAGCCTCTTCAACCAGTTGGCGAGAATGGGCTACGGGGTGCTGGTAGAGGGGGGGGGCACAAACAGCGTCATCATCACCGGGGACAACAACCAGGTCCAGGTGAGAGATGAGGGCCTCTTAACCCGCCTCTTCCGCCAGTTGCCCGATCGAGAGCGGGTTTTAGAGGAGTACCGCGCCCACGTCCGCCGGGCCAACGCTTACCTTGACCTGCGAGGCCTGGTCCTCCCAGAAGTGAATGGGAATCCCTTAGACCCTGCCTTGGTACGCATCCCCCTGGACCGGGTCTACATCCGGCTGCGGGTCGTCTCCAAAGAGGGCCGCCCAAAAGAGCCGCCCCCACCAGAGGACCAGGAAGCCATGCTTTCGTATCTCCGCAAGCGTTACGAGCGCGAGAGGGCCCGGTGGGAGGAGGGGAATCCCGTGCCTCCGGAGCAGGCGGTGGCGAAGCACTCTCAGCTGGTCATCCTGGGCGCGCCCGGTGCGGGCAAGTCCACCTTCCTTCGCCACCTCGCCTGGGCCGACGCCGCCGAGCCTGACCTCCTGCCTCTCCTCGTGCCCCTGGGCCGGGCCGACGTGGCAATGGCCTCCGGTCGCTCCCTACTGGACGCTGCGCTGGACATCCTCGTGGCTCACAAAGCGGGCACGGAAAGGGAACTCCTCCGGGAGGCGCTGGCCGAGGAGATAAACGCAAAACGGGTGCGGTGGCTATGGGACGGGCTGGATGAAGTACGGCAGCACCGCCGGGAGGTGGTTGACACGTTGACTCGCCTGGCCGCTGAAGGCCATCGGATGGTGGTCACTTCCCGCCCCATAGGCTTTGAGCCCATCCCCACCTGCGATGTCCTCTACGAGGTGCTCCCGCTGCGGCAGGAGGACGCCAATGCCTTCGTAGACCGCTGGTTCGCCGCCCTAGCAGCAGCACAAGGAGTACCGGAGGCCGAGCGGCCAGCGTGGGCAAAGGAGCGAGCCCGTTGGCTCCGGGCCCAACTGGACGACCGGCCCGGCCTGCGGGAGGTGGCGGAAAGCCCGCTTCTGCTTACCTTTCTGGCAGTCTTAGCGGGGGACGAGCCCCGCCGCAAACTTCCCCGCTGCCGCAAGGACCTTTATGCCCTGTACGTAGAGCGGCTGATCACTGCCTGGGAGGTCCGACGGCACGGGGGCGAAGAGGTACCCCTCTTGGACGGCTTCACCGACCCGAAAGAGGCGCGGGAGGTAGCCCTATGGGGCTTCCGTCAGCTCGCCCTCCACCTGCAGCAGGCCTATACAGAGCGTCCCGAGGAAGCCACCCGTCCCGCCGTTAAACAAGCCTTGACTCAGGAGCTGGTGCGGGAAATGGGGGGGAGCAACCTTCGGGCCAGGGGGCGAGTGGAGGGCATCCTGGCCTTCTGGGAGCGGGCGGGGCTAGTGGACCGGTACCGATGGGGTGGGAAAGAGTCGCTTGCCTTCCGCCACCTCACTTTTCAAGAGTATGGCGCGGCCCGCGCCCTAGCCGAGGAATACGCGCACGACCTCGATGCCCTGTGGGCGGAGCTGGAACAGCACCTCTTGGATGACGAATGGGAACAGGTTATTCCCCTCGCCGTGGCCCACCTAGAGGACGCCACACCGCTCCTGGAACGGCTGCTTGCGGCAAACGGTCAGGATCCGGACTGGCAGCGCCCTCTCTTCCGAGCAGCTGCTGCCCTAGCCGAGGGTGCAAGAACTACAGAGGCGGCAGCGCGGGAGGTGGTGGATAGCCTGGAACGCCTGGCCCGAACGCGGAATTGGACCGAATGGGCGGAAGCTGACGCATCAGATGCAATCAGGACGCTTGGTCATTTAGGAGAGGAGTCATACGCCGTCGACCGGCTCCTGGCCCTAGCACGTGACGAGGGGGTAAAACCCGAGATGCGTGTGGGGACCGCCAGGACCTTGGGCAAGCTCGGTCGGGCCCAGGAGGCAGCGGCCGTCCTCCTTTCTCTAGCGCGGGACAAGGAGGTGAAGGGGTGGGCGCGTGTGTGGGCCGCCTGGGCCTTGGGCAAGCTCGATCGGGGCGAGGAAGCAGCAACCATCTTGCTTTCCCTAGCGCGGGACAAGGGAGTGAAGGTCGGGGTGCGGGTCCAGGCCGCCAAAGCCTTGGGCAAGCTCGATCGGGTTGAGGAATTGCTTTCTCTAGCACGGGACAAGGGAGTAAAGGGCAGGGTGCGGATCCAGGCCGCCGCAGCCTTGGGCAAACTCGGACGGATCCAGGAGGCAGTGGCCATCCTGCTTTCTCTAGCACGGAAGGTGGAGGTAAATCCCAAGGTCTGTGGAGAGGCCGCCAAGGCCTTGGGCAGGCTCGGTCGCCTTAAGGAGTTGCTTTCTCTAGCACGGGACGAGGGGGTAAAGGGCAGGGTGCGGGTCCAGGCCGCCGCAGCCTTGGGCAGGCTCGGTCGCCTTAAAGAGGCAGCGGCCATCCTGCTTTCTCTAGCGCGGGACAAGGAGGTAAAGGTCGGGGTGCGGGTCCAGGCCGCCGAGGCCTTGGGCAGGCTCGGTCGGGGCGAGGAAGCAGCAACCATCTTGCTTTCCCTAGCGCGGGACAAGGGAGTGAAGGTCGGGGTGCGGGTCCAGGCCGCCGAGGCCTTGGGCAGGCTCGGTCGCCTTAAGGGGTTGCTTTCTCTAGCACGGGACGAGGGGGTAAAGGGCAGGGTGCGGGTCCAGGCCGCCGAGGCGTTGGGCAGGCTCGGTCGGAGCGAGGAAGCAGCAACCATCTTGCTTTCCCTAGCGCGGGACAAGGGAGTAAAGGGCAGGGTGCGGGTCCAGGCCGCCGCAGCCTTGGGCAGGCTCGGTCGCCTTAAGGAGGCAGCGGCCATCCTGCTTTCTCTAGCACGGCACGAGGGGGTAAAGGGCAGGGTGCGGGTCCAGGCCGCCGAGGCCTTGGGCAAGCTCGGTCGGGGCGAGGAGGCCATGCCGATCCTCCTGGCCTACGTCAACGATGAAAACACGGGTTCAGGGGTGAGAGTAAAGGCAGCTCGGGCATTGGGTAAACTTGGCCAAGCCCAGGCTGAAGTCTTCAAAACCCTAAGGGACCTCGCAAATGATCCTAATGCTCCCGGAGTCCTGAGAGCCGCTGCGAAGGCAGCCTTAAGAAGGCTTTCGAAAAATCTTGACTAAAAGCTGCTAGATCGCAGGATTCACTTGCGTTGGGGTCAGATGCTGTATTGGATGTCAACCCCCTGAAGCTTTAGGGTCTCGATAA
>CAYSQV010000113.1:0-4733 GCA_964433295.1 uncultured Nitratifractor sp.
CGTTGAGTATCTCAAAATCACGTCGGTTCATCGGGGTGCTCCTTGGGCTGAGATCGGGGTATCTCGAGGGTGAACATGGCGCAGTCATAGAGGATCGGGCTGTCGCGTTTGATCTTGTATCGGATGTTCTTACAGGATATTTTACCATGCATATGCTTTTCGATGATCTGCTTGGACATATAGAGCCCCACTCCCGTGCCCGCACTCTTATGCTTGGTGGTAAAATAGGGTTCAAATATCTTAGTCAGAAGCTCCTCTCGAATACCTCCAGCATTGTCGATAACATGGGTGATCACTGTCGTTTCGGTCTGCTTAACAATGAAGAAGATTTTACGCAAAGGAAGTTCCTTGCCCACAAAGGCTTCGCGGGCATTGTGGATCAGATTGAGTAGGATATGCATCATCTCATTGTCGTAGCCGTAGATCCGAATATCCTCTTTGATGTCGATGTGAACGGTGATATCGTCTTTGTTGAGCTGGTATTTGCTCAGGTCGATCGCTTTTTTGATCACAGACCGAAGCGAAAAGGTCGTACGCATCTTATGCGGGTGAAAAAAAGTACGAAAATCCTCAAGCGTATTGGACATGTTCTGGGCGACGGTGGTCGCATCCTCAACCCGCGACTCGATGAACGCCTCATCGAGCTTGCCCGCAAGATACTTCGATTGAAAACTCTGGATGATCATCATCAGCGTCCCCAGGGGCTGCCGCCACTGATGGGCGATGTTCTGGAGCATCTCTCCCATGCTCGCCAACCGCGCCTGCTGAAACATGATGCGGTCTTTTTTGCGGCTTGCCTCCACCTCACGGGCAATCCGCTCTTCGAGGGAGACATTGAGCTGGCGCAGTTCGGCAGTCTTGTCGGCCACTTTGGTCTCAAGCGACTCATTGAGGATTTTGAAGTGATTGGCCAGAACCCCAGCGATAAGGATACTGAGAAAAAAAGTAAACGCCAGCAGCAGGAACAGCATGACGATCGACGTGTGAAACATCGTATCATTGCGCCGTTTTTCCGCCATCGCTTCCTTGAGATTGAAGCGGATGAGACTCGAGAGATAGATGTTGACCGAGGGGATATCGAGAGTGACTTTTTGCATCCCCTCACGCACTCCGGCCTCCTGTGTCTGCCTGAGTGCGGCAATGATCCGTCCGATCTCTGCGTCGATCTTCTTCATTTTCGTTTCGATCTTGCTCAGAAGTCCTTTCTGGTAGTCGTTGGCTTCCGGTACCGGATCGTATTGAAGGAAAAAGCTCAGCCACAGGCTCGCCAAACGCGGTACTCCGCCGACATCCTCCTGCTGTGCCCGACGGTAGTTCTCCCACTCAGTACGAATGATCTGCCGCCCAAGTTCCATCACTTCGACCGCATCCGGGCTGCGGACATTGCCGTTTTTCAGGTCGTGGAGCGTGTCGTAGATGTTGACGGTATAGATGTCTTTGATGTTCTCGAGATTGGTCTGGGGGAAGGTGCGCTTGTTGTAGAGGGTCTCATAATCGTACTTGATCGCAAAGATCGATACCAGCATAAAAAATCCGATCGAGATCATCCCCAGAGCAATGATACCGATAAACCATTTGGTCTTGCGTGAGAAAGCGATGTGTTCAAGATAGCGGTTGATCGTCCGGTACAGTCTCATTGCTCTGCCTTCTGCGATTCCACCGGATGGAAGGCTCCCTTGCGGAAGGTCATCAGATAGACCCGATTGAGCATCTGGGTTTTCCGATAACGCACCGGCAATCCATCGAGATCCTCCCGGGTCAGTTTGCGCAAGGTTTGCAGGAAGGTATCCCGATCGGGTGTGCCGTGATTTTTGCGCAGAGCGGCGACAACCGCCCGGGCAGCAAGATACCCCTCGAATGCCGCAAACGTCGGCTGGGTGCCGGGATAACTGTATGTCAGATCGCTTCGGAACTTTCGGGCGATTTTGATCGTCAAATCATCATACGGGGGCACCGTCTGGGAAAACAGGATGTTCTCAGTCGCTGCGCCAAGCTCATCAATCAGTGCATCGGCATTGACGAACGAAATGGGGGCAAAGACCGTCCCCTTGCGGCAGCAGTGACGTGCCTGACGGATAAAATAGGCACTGGGTTTGTAAGCTCCCACGATGATGATCGCCTCCGGATGCGAGCTCTCGATCTCCTTGAGCGCATGGCGTACCGAGAGGGTGTTGCGTTTGTATGTGCCCTCCCCCATAAGAGTCAGGGAATGTTTTTTCAGTGCCGACACCGTAGCATTGTACCCTTCGATCCCGTAGTCATCGTTCTGGTAAAAAATCGCAAAACGGCGGAAGCCTCGCTTGAGGATAAGGTAGTCAACGATCGCCTCGATCTCATCATGGTACGAACTGCGAAAATTGACGATATTCCCCCGCCGGGGGTCGCGCAAAAACGATGCACCCGTGTAGGGAGCCACAAACGGGATCTCCTCGACAATCGGCAAGATTTTTTTGACCGTCGGAGTGCCGACGAAGCCAAACAGAGCAAACACCCGATCCTCATCCAGCAACCTGCGGGTATTGGCCAGTGTGATCTGCGGTTCGTACTTGTCGTCGTACGCGATCAGTCGGATCGGTTTGCCTTTGATCCCTCCGGCATCATTGGCAGACCGAAACGCACTCCGAGCTCCTCGAAGGACGCTTTGTCCCAGCTCTTTGTTGATCCCTCCCAGCGGCAGCGAGATCCCCAGCCGGATCTCTTTGAGCGGTGGTTTTCTGGTCAAATAGAACAGACCGATCAAGCCAGCAATACCAAGCAGAACAGAAAAATAAATCATCACTTTTTTCTGAATGGTTTTCACCCGAGTATTCTCCTTAAATGCGTTATACATTATACCATAAGCCATATCAAACATGGGAAGAAACAAAAGATCGTGAAGACAAATCGCCTGAATTTAAGTGATTTTCAAGAATCATTACCTTACAATGGTAAATAATATTTTACCGTTAAGGATGGGTACGATGCAGGAATATCTCTTCTACAGTAAAGAACCTCTCGACTTCCCACTGCATGAATCGATCCATGTCATCTCGCAGCTCCCTGAAAACAGCACCGCCGGATACCTGATCGCCAACACGCCTGAAGCCGGTGCCGAGATCCATGCACCCGAGATCGACTACTATCTCGCCCACACCATGGACAGCATCGCCGACCGGATCCCCCGCATCAAAACACTCTACGATGTCCGTGCAACCGCCTTTGACGGAGCACAGCATTTTGACTACACCCAACCGGTAGGCCAACGGCTCCTGATCGTCGCCAAAGACGACAAACGAAAGCTGGCAGAACAGTTTACCGCCGAAGGGCTGGCAGCGATCTGGCTCGATCCCGATCTGGTGACCGACGTGACCGGCAACATCGGAGCCCTTGTCGCCACAATCCGAACCGCCGAGGGAATAGACACACTCGATACCGATCAGATCCTCTGGTACGATGCTCCAGAGTTTGCGCTGCGCCAAAGTGGCGTTTACGATGCCGAAGTTTTGGGAGAGTCCACTGCGATCGAACAGGTCAAAGCCCATCTGGGCACCTACCACTACAAAAACTTCCTCAGCTACGACAGCACCATCTGCCAATACCACGAACGCCTCACCGATGTGTGCGGCAAATGCGAAGAGGTGTGCCCCACCACCGCCATCCTCAAGATCGAAGAGGAGCGGCACCTACGTTTCGATCCGGTCAACTGCGAAGGGTGCGGCGGATGCGTAGGGGTGTGCCCCTCGGGTGCGCTGGACTATACCCAGATGCCGATGGAGGTCTGGAGTGATCTCGCCGAATTCTACCGCGATCTCGTACCGTTGATCCTCCCCGAACAGCTGGATCTAAGTACGCTCGATGTCCCACTCTCCCCCGGTGTCCTGCCGCTCTCCATCCCCGGACAGAAATTCCTCAGCGAAGTCCATCTGCTCACCCTGCTCCAAAAGAGCGGCCAGCCGGTGATCCTCTATGCCGAGGTACTGGGCAAGGGGACAGGCGATGCGATCACGATCCTCAATGAGATCTTTGAGCGCAAGTACCACAAACAGGCGATCTTCTACTGCCAGAGCCCCGACGAGCTGCGTACAGCATTGGCTGCGATGGATCCGATCCCCGAATGCCGCTTCGGGATCGAGACCGAGGGGATGAAGAAACGCGAGGTCTTCACCCACCGCCTCTCCCATCTCGTGGGTCAGGAGGATCTGGGCGTTGTCACCACCGGTGAGCACATCCACTACGGCACCGTCACGGTCAACGAAGATGCCTGTACCCTCTGTCTGGCCTGCGTGGGAGCCTGCACCGCCGGAGCACTCACCGCTCACCCGGAGGACAACACCCTCCGGTTCAACGCCTCGATGTGCACCGATTGCGGCTACTGCGAATACGTCTGTCCCGAAAAAGAGTGCATCACCGTCCACCACGACGAACTGCATCTGCGCCCGGATTATTTCAAACAGATCGTCCTCGCACATGATGAACTTTTCAAATGTGTCGAATGCGGAGCGGAGTTTGCCACCGTCAAATCAGTCGAGAAGATCGCCGCAATGATGGCACCGCGCTTCGGCGGCGATGAAGCCCGCATCCACACCCTCTACTGCTGCCCCGACTGCAAACCCAAAGTGATGCTCAAAGACCATCTCAAAGCCAAATACACAGGAGCCTCTCATGGATAAAGCCACCCTCAACCCCGCCCGATCGATCTACTACGGACTCTTCAGCAAACTGCTGGTCTTTACCACACGGGACGATCGTTTCAA
>CAYSQV010000114.1:0-4700 GCA_964433295.1 uncultured Nitratifractor sp.
CTGGAGCAAAAGGATGCATTGGATTATCAGGCGCATCACGATACGCTGACCCATCTTCCCAACCGCTCCCTGCTGTTGGACCGACTCAATCACGGGATCAAACGTGCACAGCGTAACGGTACGGTCCTGGCGGTCTTTTTTATCGATCTGGATAATTTTAAGAAGATCAACGACTCACTGGGACACCATATCGGCGATCAACTGCTGATTGAGGTGGCGCGCCGGCTGAGAAGTGTGGTCCGGAGCGAAGACACGCTGGCCCGTTTGGGAGGTGATGAATTTATGGTCGTAGCTGAATGTTCCAAGCGGGCCCAATTCTCTTCGCGACTGGCGCACGATGTGCTGCAGCTCTTTTCTGAACCCTTTTTGATCGAAGGGCATACCCTGTATATGACGACAAGCATCGGGATCAGCTTTTATCCTCAGGATGCCCACGACACCAATGAGCTGCTCAAATTTGCCGATGCGGCCATGTACAAGGCAAAAAGCGAAGGGAGAAATGCCTATCGCTACTATTCGCCGGAAATGACCCGGATGCTGCTTGAAAGGGTCGCGATGGAGGAGGATCTGCGGCGTGCGATCCGTGCGAACGAATTTGAAGTCTATTATCAGCCGCAGATGGATGCTTCCGAAGGCAGGGTGACAGGCATCGAAGCCCTGATCCGCTGGCACCATCCCGAGCGTGGGCTGGTGTTGCCCGATACCTTTATCCCTCTGGCCGAAGAGACCGGGCTGGTCATCGAGATTGATCGGTGGGTCATGCGCACGGCCATGGAGCAGATACGGCAGTGGCGGGATGCGGGGCTGGATCCGGGGCTTTTGTCTTTGAATCTCTCGGTGAAACACCTGATGAGCAAAGGGTTTGTCCGATTGCTCGAAAGCCAGATGCAAACGATCGGTTTTCGTGCCGAATGGCTGGAGCTGGAGATAACGGAGCGGGAGATGATGAGCGATCCGGCCAAATCGGTCGAACGGCTCCATCAGCTGAGCGCCCTTGGGGTTGCGATTGCCGTGGACGATTTTGGTACCGGATACTCCTCCCTGGCGTATTTGAAGCAGCTTCCGGTGGATAAGCTTAAAATCGATCGCTCTTTTGTCCGGGGAGTGTTGAAGAGTCCGGACGATGCGAGCATCACCAAAGCGATCATTGCTCTGGCCAAAAGCCTGGGCCTTCACGTGATCGCCGAAGGGGCCGAAACCCATGAACAGACGGCTTTTTTGATCGAAAACGGCTGCAGGCATATCCAGGGATATTTTTTCGGGAAGCCGATGCCCCCCGGGGAGATGGAACGCAAACTGCGTGATCATAAAATATGACAATTTGACATATTTTTCCCTTCGACGCCACAAAGATGCTACACTGCGGCATGAACAAGCATCAGACACTCAAACATTTCTTTGGACATGAACGATTTCGGCCGCTTCAGGAAGAGGCGGTCGATGCGATTTTGGCGGGGCGGGATCTGTTGATGATCCTTCCCACCGGCGGGGGCAAGTCGCTGTGTTATCAGCTTCCGACCCTGCTGATGGAAGGGGTGACCGTCGTGGTCTCTCCACTTCTGGCACTGATGCACGATCAGGTGACGGCACTGGAAGCAGGGGGGATCCGTGCGGCGATGCTCAGCTCGATGCAGACGCCTGAAGAAGCGGAGGCGACCCGGGCCACACTATTGCGCGGAGAGATTCGGCTTCTGTATGTCGCACCCGAACGGCTTGTCCATGAGCATTTTCTTGCGTTATTGCGCAAGCTTTCGATCAATTTCTTTGTGATCGACGAAGCCCACTGTGTGAGCGAATGGGGGCACGAATTTCGCGAGGATTACCGCAAACTTTCCCTCTTGAAACGGCATTTCCCCGAGACACCGGTCGCCGCCTTTACGGCTACGGCCACCGCGGTGGTGGAGGAGGACATTGCTTCCCAGCTCGCGCTGCACAGACCGTTGCGGATCCGGGGGAGCCTTTTTCGGGAAAACCTTACCATCCGCGCGACGCATCGGATCGGGGACGGTCGGGCACAGCTGATCGAATTTCTTAAAGCCCATTCGGGTGAAGCGGGGATCGTCTACACGCTCTCCCGCCGTTCTACCGAGTCGCTGGCGGCGTATCTGCGGGAGAGGGGAATTGCAGCGCGTGCCTACCATGCCGCACTGCCGACCGAAGAGAAAAACACCGTTTATGCCGACTTTGTGGCCGATCGGGTGCAGGTGGTGGTGGCAACGATCGCATTTGGGATGGGGATTGACAAAAGCAACATCCGTTTCGTTGTCCACATGCATCTGCCCAAAACGATCGAAAACTATTATCAGGAGATCGGGCGGGCCGGCCGGGACGGGCTGGCGGCTGAGACGCTGATGCTGCACGGAGCCCAGGACATTGTCCGGCAGCGGGCATTTATGGATGATCTTCCTGAAGGACCCTACCGGAAATACGCCGGGGACAAACTCGATGCCATGGCGCGCTTTGCCGGGGGGGAGCAATGCCGTCATCAGGCAATTGCGGCCTATTTTGACGATGCGATCGCGGTGTGCGCAGATGCATGTGACAACTGTATGCTGCCTCCATCTGAAAAGATTGATATCACTACCGCCGCCCGCAAACTCCTCTCGACGATCGTGCGTACCGAACAGCGGTTTGGGATCCGTTACATCGTGGAGGTACTGCGGGGCAGCCGTGACAAACGGATCCTCTCCAACGGACACGATCGGCTGAGCGTGTACGGGATCGGACGCGAGCACACATCGGCACAGTGGTTTACGGTGGCCGATCGCCTGCTGGAGACAGGTGCGCTCTCCGTAGGGGAACACGCCGTCTATCTTCTGACGCCGCGGGGGGCACAGATCCTCAAAGGGACCCGCACGGTCATGCTCAAAAAGGAGCGCCTCACGATCCAAAAAACCCAAGTGAAAAAACAGCCGCTGGATCTGGAGGGCTACGATGCAGAGGTGTTTGAGGCATTGCGGGCACTACGGATGGAGATCGCGACGGCCGGCCGCATTCCGCCGTATGTTGTCTTTTCGGACAAGGTTCTCAAAGAGATGACCATCCGCCGGCCGACGGATCAGGCCGCTATGCTGGAAATACAGGGGATAGGGGCTGTCAAGCTTGAGCGGTACGCAGAGGCATTTTTGCAGCTGTTGCATCGCCTGGAGCAGGAATCCTTATCGCAGTGACCGTGCGATGTAGCGGCTTCCTTCACGGATGGAGGTGCCCAGATCGGCTACGGCCTGGGTGTTTTGGGCGGAGTGTGGCTGCGTGTTGAGGGTCTTGATGTTGCGCAGGCACAGCTGCAAAAAATCCAGGAGGTTGCTGATTTCGGGATCGTGGATCGAATCCTTAAGACGGTTTTGCTGCATCTCCAGGCGATCGATCACCTGGGATATGTCTTTGTGCTGAGCATAGGCGGTGACGATTTTTTGTGAAAGCACCTCTTGTCTCTTGGCCAGATCGGCCTGCGTGGTGATGGTGGTGGCGTTTGCTGAGAGAACGAGGGTGGAAAAGAGTGTCACCAAACCTGCTTTGTAGATGTTTTTTGTCATGATCTTGCTCCCCTTGATAAAATTAATATTGAATGATATCAAGAAAAGACTTATAATAATATTAAAGCATATAGAAGAAGGAAAAAGCTTACAGTTACCTCTATTGTAGCTTCTTTTAGCTGATTTTTTCCCATACGGTCCCCTGGGGGGTGTCCATGATGGCAATTCCCATTTGGGTCAATTCATCCCGCAGCGCATCGGCCCGAGCGAAATCTTTGGCTTTTTTGGCTTCGGTTCTTTGGGCGATCTTTGCTTCGATCTGGGCTTTGCGATCTGCTGCAATACCCAGCTGAAAATACGCATAGGGCTCTTTGGCGCCAAATCCCAGGAGGGTTTCGATGAAGGCGAGATTTGCCAGGGCTGCGGCTGCGCGAGCTTTGTTGTGGGGGTCGGCATCGAGGGTTTCGTTGGTCTGGACGATCATTTCGTCGATGACAGCCAATGCCTGGGAGATATTGAGATCGTCCGCCATTGCCTCGAGCAGGGCATTTTCAAACTGCGGGTCGACCGCAGAGGGGCTGCCCGGAAGGAGCCGTTTTTTGAGGCGATAGAGCTTGTCGAGGCGTTTCTTGGCCGCCAGGAGGTCAACTTCGTTGAAATTGAAATCGTTGCGATAGTGCACCCCGATAAGATAATACCGGAGGATCTCCCCGTCGTATCGGGCCAGAGCATCTTTGAGGAAAAAACTGTTGCCAAGGCTCTTGGACATCTTCTCTCCGTCGATCTGGACAAAGCCGTTGTGCATCCAGTATTTTGCCAGTGCATGTCCGGTAGCGCAGCGGCTCTGGGCCGCCTCGTTCTCGTGGTGGGGAAAGAGCAGATCCGCGCCGCCGCCGTGGATATCGATGCTGTATTCATCGCTCCCCTCGAAATGTTTCTCGATCATCGCCGAACACTCGATATGCCATCCGGGCCGTCCGCGGGAGAAAGGGAGGTCAAAACAGACCGGATCACTGTCCGCACAGGCCTTCCACAGCGCGAAATCCCTGGGGTCACGTTTTTCATCGACGTGTTCGACCCGGCTGATACTCTCCTCGTCGCTGGCACGGTGGGAGAGGGAGCCGTACGCCGGGTCCCGTGTCGTATCAAAATAGACATCACCGTTGGCGATCCGGTAGGCATGTCCCGTATCGAGCAACCGTTGGATCATCGCCTCGATGGCGT
>CAYSQV010000115.1:0-4658 GCA_964433295.1 uncultured Nitratifractor sp.
ATCCAACGGGGATCCTCCAGCATAATTTCAGCCTCAACCCCGTGTCCGCCTACTGCGGCCATCTTGGCCAGAGCAATGGCGATACCGCCGACATTGACATCCTTCGCCGCGCGCAAAAGCCCTTCACGGTTGGCCTCGATCACCAGTTGCCACAGCCGCAGTTCCTGCGAGTACTCCAACTCCTCCAACGCACCGACGGTCTGACCGAAAAGCTCTTTGAAGTAGAGCGATCCGCCAAACACCCCACGCGTCTGGCCGATCAGCAGCACCGCACTCCCCTCTGCCTGGAAAGCACTGGGAAGCACCCGCTCGGCACTTTCATTGACCCCGACCGTGGCAATGGCGGGGGTGGGATAGACACTCTGGCCGTTGGTCTCATTGTACAGGGAGACATTACCGCTGACAACGGGGGTCTCCAGCTCCTGGCAGGCCTCCTTGATCCCCTCGCACGCTTCGGCAAACTGCCACATCACCTCTGGATTTTCCGGGTTGCCAAAATTGAGGCAATCGGTGATCGCAAGCGGTCTCGCTCCGCTCATGGCGACATTGCGTCCGGCCTCCATCACCGCCAGTGCCGCCCCTTTGCGCGGATCAACATAGCAGTAGCGGGGGTTGCAGTCCGAGCTCATCGCAAGGGCCCCGCCGGTCTCTTTGATCCGGATGACACTTGCGTCCAGACTGCCCGGATGTTTGGCGGTGTTGGTCTGGACCATCGAGTCGTACTGATTGTAGACCCAGGCCTTATCGACAACTTCCAGTGAGGCGATCAGGGTCGCGAAAGCTTCCCGATTGCCGATACGGGGGAAATCGTCCAGCCCTTTGCTCTTGAGGGGATCGAGGTAATCGGGACGGCGGGTGGGACGCTCCAGCACGGGAGCCTCTTCGCTGACCGGTGAGATCGGCATATCGGCGACCTTTTCACCGTGCCAGTAGAGCTCCATGTTGCCCGTATCGGTCACCTCCCCGATGGTCGCCACATCGAGATCCCACTTCTCAAAAATGTCGATCACCGCCTGTTCATGCCCTTTTTTGACGAACACCAGCATCCGTTCCTGCGACTCGCTGAGCATAAAGTCGTACGGAGTCATCCCCTCCTCGCGGGCGGGCACTTTGTCAAGATGCATCACCATCCCTGCCCCGCTCTTGCCTGCCATCTCAAACGACGAGCTTGTCAATCCGGCAGCACCCATGTCCTGAATTCCCACCACGATATCCTTTTGGGTCGCAAAGAGCTCCAGACATGCCTCAAGCAGCAGCTTCTCGGTGAACGGATCTCCTACCTGTACGGTGGGGCGCAGGCTCTTGGACTCTTCGGTGAAACTGTCCGAGCTCATCACCGCTCCGCCCAGCCCGTCCCGGCCGGTCTTGGAGCCGACATACATGACCGAATTGCCCACCCCTTCGGCAATACCGAGGAAGATATCCTCCTGCTTCACCAGCCCCAGCGCAAAGGCATTGACGAGGATGTTGCCGTTGTAACTGCTGTCAAAACTCATCTCCCCGCCGATGGTGGGCACCCCCATGCAGTTGCCGTAACTGCCGATCCCTTCGACCACACCCCGCACAAGGTGGCGCTGGTATTTGTTGGTCTCGCTGTCGCCGTCCACGTCTCCAAACCGGAGACTGTTCAGGTTGGCTACCGGACGGGCCCCCATCGTGAAGACATCCCGCAAGATCCCGCCCACACCGGTAGCGGCACCCTGAAACGGCTCAATATAGCTGGGATGATTGTGGCTCTCCATCTTAAAGACCGCCGCCATCCCTCCGCCAATATCAATCACCCCGGCGTTTTCTCCCGGTCCCTGGATCACCCAGGGGGCTTCGGTGGGGAAGCCGTTGAGATAGATCTTGGACGATTTGTACGAGCAGTGTTCACTCCACATTGCCGAAAAAACCCCCAGCTCCACCACGGTGGGTTCACGTTTGAGGATCTCTTTGATGTGTGCATAATCGAGTTGGCTGAGTTTGTGGGCCCTGAGCGCTTCGTCAAGATGGTCGATGGTGTTGTTGAACATATGAGAATCCCCCGAAAAGTAATGGGACATTTTACAGGAATGGGACTAAAATGTCGATGATGGCTCTTTGCGGTCTTTGAGTGTTAATACAAAATTAATACTAAATTAATACTAAAAGAGTAGAATTGCATCAAAAGTTAATCTTATGACTATTATAAGGGGAAGTAAATGAAATCATTTGTTTTGAAAATGACACAGACCGCATGGAACTATTATCTGAGTATCTTTGTCGATGGGGCAACGGCCATTGTGTTCCTGATCTTGAGTATCCGTTATTCGCAGGACTTCTGGGCCTCCCTGGCTCTGTTTGTGGTCGGAATGATCGCCTTCACGTTTCTGGAGTACGCGGTGCATGCCTGGCTGTTTCACAAAAATCACCCGCTAAAGGTGTTCATCGAGGGGCATGCCCACCATCACCAAAATCCGTTCAGCTACGACGCGATGCCCTTCTTTATGTCGGCGGTGATTGCAAGCGTCCTGGCATGGATAGCACATTTCCTGATGCCCACCTCCGATACGCTGGCCCTGATCGGCGGCCTGACCCTGGGATATTTCAACTACGGGGTCATGCACCACATCATGCACCGTACCGAATTCAAACACCCTTACCTGAAATACCTCCAGGAATTCCATCTCATCCACCACGCCAAACCCAAGAAAAACAACGGTGTCACCACCGACATCTGGGACCGCTTTTTTAATACCTACACCACCTGGACCGACGAAGATATCGTCAAGTTGGAGAAACTTAAAAGGCTTTAACGGTATAATCGCGACAATCTTTTGATGTCACACCCCTTAGAAGGGTGTCTGCAAGGAACCATTGTGAGCGAAACCACCAAAAACGTCTATGACCCCCATGCAATCGAACAGGACTACTACCACCTCTGGGAGACGCGCGGCTATTTTGAGACCGACGGCAATGCCGCCATACAGCAGGAGGGGAAAACCTTCTGCATCGCCATGCCGCCCCCCAATGTCACCGGCCATCTGCATATCGGCCACGGCCTGACCTTTACCATTCAGGATATTTTGGTCCGATACAAGCGGATGGATGGCTACAAAACCCTCTGGCAGCCGGGCACCGACCACGCCGGGATTGCTACCCAAAACGTCGTCGAAAAGCAGCTGCTGAGTGAAGGGACCACCAAAGAAGCCATCGGTCGCGAGGCGTTCCTCGAGCGGGCGTGGGCCCAGAAAGAGGCCAGTGGAGGCGCCATCACCTCTCAGCTGCGACGACTGGGGGTCTCTCCGGCCTGGAGCCGCGAGCGTTTTACAATGGACGAGGGATTGGCCAACGCAGTCAAAAAGGCCTTCAAGACCATGTACGATGCGGGCTACATCGTGCAGGACAACTACATGATCAACTGGTGCACCCACGACGGGGCCTTGAGCGACATTGAAGTGGAATACGAAGAGCACGTCGGCCACCTCTATCACATCCGCTATCCGCTCAGTGACGGCAGCGGGGACGTCGTCGTGGCCACCACCCGTCCGGAGACATTCTTCGGGGACACGGCTGTCATGGTACACCCCGATGACGAACGCCACCGTCACCTGATCGGCCAAACGGTCACCCTCCCCCTGATTGGCCGCGAGATTGAGATCATTGCCGACGAACATGTGGACAGAGAATTTGGTACCGGATTTGTCAAGGTCACCCCGGCCCATGATCCCAACGACTACGAAGTGGGCAAGCGGCACAATCTGGATTTTATCACGGTCTTTGATGAAAACGGTATCCTCAACGATCACTGCGCGGAGTTTGCCGGAATGGAGCGGCTCGAAGCGCGCGCACCCCTTGTGGACAGACTCCGGGAGCTGGGGTACATCGAAAAGATCGAAGAGCACCGCCATCAGGTCGGCCATTGCTATCGGTGCAAAAACATCGTCGAGCCTTACATCTCCAAACAGTGGTTCGTCAAAAAAGAGTTCGCCGCCGGTGCTACCCGCCGGGTCAATGCCGGTGAGGCGCAGTTCTTCCCCAAACACTGGATCAACAGCTACAACGCCTGGATGGGAGAGTTGCGTGACTGGTGTATCAGCCGCCAGCTCTGGTGGGGCCATCAGATCCCGGTAATGCATTGCGACGCGTGCGGGCAGCACTTCGCCTTCGAGGGGGAGACCCCTGCAGTGTGCGAGCACTGCGGCAGCGACCGGATCCATCAGGACCCCGACGTACTCGATACATGGTTCAGCTCCGGATTGTGGCCTTTTTCGACCCTCGGCTGGGGCAACGGCGACGCGCTCAAAGGGGAGAAGTGGCAAGAGAGTGATATGGAGGAGTTCTACCCAAACAGCCTGATGGTGACGGGGTTTGATATCCTCTTTTTCTGGGTGGCGCGGATGCTGATGATGGGGGAGAAGCTCACCGGAGAGCTCCCCTTCCCCGACATCTACCTCCACGCGCTGGTCAAGGACGAGCACGGCCAGAAGATGTCCAAATCCAAAGGGAACGTCATCGATCCGCTCGAGATGATCGATAAATACTCCACCGACGCGCTCCGTTTTGCGCTGGCGGTGCTGGCGGTCCAGGGGCGCGACATCAAGCTCAGCGAAGAGAAACTCGAGCAGGGGCGCAATTTCACCAACAAGCTCTTCAACGCCGCCAACTATCTCCAGATGAACCAGGAGCGGTTCGAC
>CAYSQV010000116.1:0-4642 GCA_964433295.1 uncultured Nitratifractor sp.
CACCACCCCCCAACACCCCCCATCGACCATCAACCATTAACCATCTGGATCAGCGGCACCAACGGCAAAACGACTACCACTCAGATGCTCGCACACCTGCTCTCCGAACATGGGGCGGTTGCCGGGGGCAACATCGGTGTCCCACTGGCCGATCTCGATCCGGCTGCACCTATCTGGGTCCTGGAGACCAGCTCCTATACCCTCCATCACACCCGCACGGCCAGCCCGGACATCTATCTGCTGCTGCCGATCACCCCGGATCATCTCGATTGGCACGGCAGCTTCGAAACGTATACGGCTGACAAACTCCGTCCACTGCGCACCATGCGCGAAGGGCAGTTGGCGCTCATACCCCGGGGGCTCGATCTCCCCCAAACCTCTGCGTGGGTCGTTGAATACGACTCGGTGGAGTTTTTGGCGGAGTTTTTCGACATCGATCCCGATCGGATCGCCTTTCGCGCAGCATTCCTTGAGGATGCGATGCTCTCTCTGGCCGTCACCCGCACGCTGTTGGATACGGTCGATTATGACCGAATCAATGCGTTTCAGATGGACAGACATCGTCAGGAGGAGATCACCGATACACAGGGACGCCTCTGGGTCAACGATTCCAAAGCGACCAACGTCGACGCCACCCTTAAAGCCCTGGAAGCCTATGCCGATCGCCCCATTCATCTCATTCTCGGCGGAGACGACAAAGGGGTCGACCTCTCCGAGCTCATGGACCGCATCTGCGAGCTTGAGGTAACCCTCTACGCCGTAGGCTCCAATCAGGAAACCCTCCTCTCAATGGCCAGTGCCCGCTCCATTCCCGCCCAGGGATGTGGACGCATCGAGCAGGCAGTCGAGGCCATAGCACCCCGCCTCCGGCCCGGCCAGGCCGCCCTCCTCTCACCGGCAGCCTCCAGCCTTGACCAGTACACCTCCTACATCCAGCGCGGCGAAGCCTTCCTTGAAGCGATTGCACGATTAAGTGCCGATTAAACTTCTACGGGTATAATTTCGGTCTCTTATCAGTGGCTCGGTAGCTCAGTCGGTAGAGCAAAGGACTGAAAATCCTTGTGTCGGCGGTTCGATTCCGTCCCGCGCCACCATCTTCCGGTTTTCCATCTCGCTGTTTCCCAACATTAACCTTCCTCCATTATACTTTCAAAAACGTTACAAGGAATCCTTCATGAAAAGCATCCTCTTGACGCTTGCCGCACTGACGTTGACCGCTTCGGCAGACTTTAGCGCCATCGACAACGATACTTTGCTGAAAATGCAGGCTCAGAGCGTACCGGTTATTGATATCCGTACTCCGGGAGAATGGCAGACCACCGGGATCATCAAGGGCGCAAAAAAAATGATGTTTTTCGACGAGAAAGGTCAGCCGGATATGGGGAACTGGTTTTTCGCGCTGGGGCACCTGCTTGCCGACAAGGATCAGCCCTTTATCCTCTATTGCGCGCACGCCAACCGCTCCAAAACACTGGGACGGTTTCTCGACAAACAGTTGGGATTCAAAAAAGTATACGAACTCAAAGGCGGCATCGAAAACGGCTGGATCCCCGCAGGGAAGCCGGTCGTCAAATAGAGCCGTTGGGGGATCGGTCAGCACTTTCCGGAGAGGATATAGTCCACCGCGTTGTTGACATAGGCGTTGTGCTTGTTCTCTTTGTGGTAAGCAATGTAAAAGTGGCGCAGCATACGATAGCCCTGCAGTGAAGCCTCAAACAGTTCCCCTTTTTGGACCTCATCGGCGATGGCATGACGGGAGATGATCGAGACGATCGGGTGATTGCTGTCTTTTTTGCTCCGCTTGATCGTCTGCATCACCGCTGTGGTGTTGCTCACTTCGGAGAGTACATCAAGCGAATTGCAATCGATCCCGATCTCTTCAAACGTCTCGGCAACGACCTTGCGGGTCTGGCTCCCCTCTTCACGGCACACCCACTTGAACCCGTAAATATCCTCCGAGCGCAGCACTTTGGGCAGCGGCGTATTGCTGAAGACCACCATCTCATCCTCGCGCCACTCCCGCACCACAAGGTTCTCATCAATAATGTGCGCTTCGATAAGGCCCAGATCGATCTTGCGGTCTCGGAGCATCTCGACAATCCGATCGCTCACTTCGATGTCGATGCGGATGTCGTTGTTGATCGCATCTTTGAGGGTATTGAGGCACTCGCCGGGGAGCACATAGTTGCCGATGGTAAAAGACGCTCCCATACGAAAAGTAATCTTCTTGTCGATGATCTTGAGCGTATCGGCCTCGGCGGCGAGGACGCATTTCTCCAGGCGGACAGCGACTTTGTAGAGATCATCACCGGCGGTGGTCAGACGGATGCCGTTCTTCTTGCGCTCAATGATCTTGCTGTCGAGGTAGTTTTCGATGTACTTGATCTGCTGCGTAACCGCCGGCTGGGAGATGCCGAGCTTGGCCGAGGCTTTGGAGAAGCTCCGTTCACGCACTACGGTCAAAAAAGTCTCCATTTTTACAAAATCTTTTATCATATTTCCTGCCTTTTTTTGGAACTTGCCTATGCAAACTTATGCTTAACTCTAACGAACTTTACCATAAGCTCAACTTATTTTTTAGAATATATATTTGATAGCAGGCGGGAAGACTTTTAACTATTTATCGATATAATAGTAGTCTTTAGACCAAAGGAGCCGCCAGGTATGCTGAACGAACTCAACGAAGCGCAACGGACCGCCGCCACCCAGATCGACGGCCCTGTGCTGATTCTTGCCGGTGCCGGCAGCGGCAAGACCAAGACCCTCACCACCCGTCTGGCCTACCTCATCGGTGAAGTGGGGATCGATCCGGCCAATACCCTGACGCTCACCTTTACCAACAAAGCAGCCGCCGAGATGCGGGAGCGGGCCATCCGCCTGATCGGAGATCGCAGCAGCTATCCGCCCCTGCTCTCAACCTTTCACAAATTCGGTCTGCTCTTTCTGAAATTTCATATTGACCGTCTTGGCCGGTCCAACAGCTTCGTGATCATCGACAGCGATGACAAAAAACGCCTCATCCGTACCCTGGCCAAAACCTTCAAGATCGACCTCAACATCTCGTTCATCGCCAACGAGATCAGCAAATACAAAAACACCCTCCTCTCCCCCCAGGAGGTCCTCGAAAAAGCCGAGCTGCCCGACTACCAAAAAGTCGCCCGGATCTACGAGGCCTATCAGGCCGACATTGTTGAGAACAACCTGGTGGACTTTGACGACCTGCTTATGCTCACCTACCAGATCCTCGACGGCGACCCTCAACTCCGTGCCGAGATATCCAACCGCTACCGCTACATCATGGTCGACGAGTATCAGGATACCAATGAGCTCCAGTACAAACTGCTGCGCCTGCTGGCCAGCGAACACAACAATCTCTGCGTCGTCGGGGATGACGACCAGAGTATCTACGGCTGGCGGGGAGCCAATATCCGGAATATCCTCGATTTTCATGAGCACTTCGAGGGAACACGGGTGATCAAACTCGAGACCAACTACCGCTCAACCGAAGCGATCCTCGAAGCGGCCAACGCGCTCATCGAACACAATGCCGGCCGCCTGGGAAAAAAACTCGTCAGTCATCGCGGCAAAGGAGAACCCGTCAAGCTGCGCCACTCACTCGATGAAACGCATGAAGCCAAAACCATCGCCCGGGAGATCAAGACGCTTCTGACCGAAGGGGTGCATCCCGATGAGATCGCCGTGCTCTACCGTATCAACGCCCTCTCACGTTCACTCGAAGAGGGATTCACCCGTGAAGGACTGGGATTCAAACTCATTGGCGGTATCCGCTTCTACGAACGGGCCGAGATCAAGGACATCATCAGCTATTTCCGTATCCTCTCCAACCCCCACGACGATTTTTCCTTTACACGCATCATCAACAAGCCCAAGCGGGGCATCGGCAAGGCCTCCCTCGACAAGATACAGCACGCTGCCTATGCAGCCAAAGGCTCGATCTACCAGCTGATCTCCTCGGCCTCTGTATCCGAATTGGAGCGCATCACCAGCCGCCGCATCGCCAAAGCCCTCAAACAGCTCATCGAAGAGATCCACCTCCTCCAGCACGAAGCCCACAACACGCTGGGCAATCTCGTCACCCTTTTTGAGGAGACCATCGGACTCAAAGACCACTATGCCGCCACCGTCGACGGATTTGAGCGGATCATGAACATCGACGAGTTTTACGGCTACTTCCGCGATGCGATCGTCAAACATCCTGAGATCACCCTCGATGAGTTCCTCAACGACATCTCCCTGCAGAGCGATCAGGATCAGATCGAGGACGATGCCATTGCCATCATGAGTATCCATGCCGCCAAAGGTCTGGAGTTTGAACATGTCTATGTGATCGGGATGGAAGAGGAGTTCTTTCCGCTGCTGGGAGACGGAACCAATATGGAAGAAGAACGCCGTCTGGGGTACGTCGCCATCACCCGGGCCAAATCCCATTTGACCCTCTGCTATGTCGACAGCCGTTTCTACAAAGGGCGTCGCAAGCAGATCGAGCGGAGCCGTTTCCTCGGTGAAGCCGGATTGATCCAGAATACCAGCCTCAAAGTCACCAAAACGGCCGACTACAAAAAGGGCGACCTGGTCAAACACAAAATCTTCGGCATCGGCCGTGTCCAATCGGTCGCCAAAT
>CAYSQV010000117.1:0-4594 GCA_964433295.1 uncultured Nitratifractor sp.
CCTCGAGACGAGTGGCCTGTATCAGCTGCGACGTCTGGTATTCGATTTTCAGGTGTCCCAAACTGTCTTCACCAAGGAGCGATTCGATCGGTTTTGCACGCTGCTAGAAAAGTCCGTACTGAAGAAACTTGCCCCCGATACTCTTTTGGAACGCACGCTAAAGGAACTCGGCCTCTCCGAAACGGAGCGGAGGAACGCGGTCGATGCTCTGAGGGCGCTTTACGAGCAGCTCTTAGGACTTCACCGCAAGGGCCTGGATGGGCTGTGGGCGCGGCTCCTCAAGAACAACTTCGCCCCGCTCACCGTAGGCCGGTTTGATTACGTGGTGGGCAATCCCCCCTGGGTGAACTGGGAACATCTGCCGGATGGGTACCGCAACGATACGAAGAAACTCTGGGACCGGTATGGTCTCTTCCCCCACCGCGGCATGGACGTGATTCTCGGCAAGGGCAAGAAGGACATCGCCATGCTCATGGCCTACGTGGCCATGGACCGGTTCTTAAAGCCGGGCGGGAAGCTGGGGTTCGTGATCACCCAGTCGCTTTTCAAGACCTCCGGCGCGGGCCAGGGCTTTCGCCGGTTTCGGCTTGGAGAAAAGGGAGACCCAATCCGCGTAGTACACGTGGATGACATGGTGACGCTCAATCCCTTCGAGGGCGCCTCTAACCGCACCGCAGTGATGGTGTTGGAGAAAGGACAGCCCAATCGCTACCCGGTGCCCTACACAGTGTGGCGCAAGAGGGGCCGCGCCCGGTTCACCTACGACAGTTCCCTGGAGGAGGTCATCTCCGCCACCCGCACCCTGAACTTCGCCGCCGAGCCGGTGGACCCGGATGACCCCACCTCCCCCTGGCTCACCGCCACCAAACCCGCCCTGCGGGCGGTGCGCAAAGTGCTGGGGAAGTCAGATTACACCGCCCACGCCGGTGTCTACACCGGCGGGGCGAACGCCGTGTATTGGGTGGAGATCGTGGCGGAGCGGCCCGACGGCCTGGTCGTGGTGCGCAACATCACCAAAGGGGCCAAGCGCCACGTTCCCGAGGTGACGGAGGCCATCGAGCCCGATCTCCTCTACCCCCTGCTCCGCGGCCGGGACGTGCAACGCTGGCACGCCGAGCCTTCTGCTTACATCCTCATGGTCCAAAATCCTGAGACGCGCCGTGGGATTGACGAGGAGAAGCTGCGGAGGGGCTATCCCCAAACCTGGGCCTACCTCAAGCGGTTCGAGTCGATCCTGCGTGAGCGAGCGGCTTTCAAGCGCTATTTCACGCGCAAGGACAAAATCAGAAAAGTGATTGAGACCGGTCCCTTCTACTCCATGTTCGATGTCGGCGACTACACCTTCGCCCCCTGGAAGGTGGTGTGGCCTTGGATTGCGAAGGGTTTGAGAGCCTCTGTTGTTGGTGTGGTTCAAGATAAGCCCATCGTTCCCGAACATAACACCTTTTTGGTTGGTTGCAGCAATCCTAGCGAAGCCTTCTATATTTGCGCGCTGATGAACTCCTCCGCCGGCGATTTGGCTATCCGCAGTTTCTTTTCCACCGGAGGCGGTGGCATTGGGTCCCCAATTGTTCTTGAGCACATCCGCATCCCCAAATACGACCCGAACAACCTGGTACATCAAGCGCTGGCTGAGGCCTCCAAGGATGCCCACGAGGCCGCAGCCCAGGGCGACGAGCCCCGCCTGCGCGAAATCGAAGAGCGAGTTGACACCCTCGCCGGAGAGCTTTGGGGTCTCACCGACAAAGAACTCGCCGAAATCCACAAAAGTCTTCAAGAAATAGGCTCGTAAGAGGTTGTTAAGATGGAAAAAATTGTAGATGGCCAAGGGCAGTTGCTAGACAAGTTTAAACCGGCTGTGTATTTCGATAGTAGCGTGCTTATAGAGTATTGGAGTGCTTATGGGCTCGATTTCACCAGTGATCGCCTTTTCAACCAGATGCTCCGCCCCTTGTTTTGGCAAATAGTCTTGGAGATTTCCGAAAAAGACAAAAATTTACAACTTTTGTCCGAGATACGGCACAGGATTGAAAGTGGACAGTCTAAGTTGTTTTGCATCACGAGTCCGCTAGGTATCTTAGAGCTGATTGAGTGGTTTACTTACTCAGTTATCAAAGACACTTTTGCCTCCTTCTTAGGCGTTAAAAGAGTTGAGCGTAGCTTAAATAAAGAGAAAATACGTAAAATTCTCCGCAAAATAGAGGACAGGGCAAAGGACGAACCACAAAATCCAAGCGAACCTGGCATGCCGTCAGAACCTATGAATCTTCTAATGGAAACGCTTATCAAACCAGCCGTAGCTAGATTTCATGAGTTACGCGGTGTGATTATCGCAGACATAAGAGGGTTCGCCTTTACCGAGAATTGTGCGTGGGATGCTGCGGGAGAACTGGCGCGGTTCCAGATTGGAGCAGCAGATATTTGCCATATTCTTGTTGCTCACCATCTTGGCTGTCAATTCTTTGCAAGCTTCGACAGGGATTTCCGTTTCCCACGCGTACGCGAGATTCTTCGAGAAGATTTTCAGCTTGAGTTGTTGGGCTCCCATCAAGAACTCTTCAATGCAATTACCTAACCACAAAAGACGTATAATGTGTAGGGTAGACAGCACTACTATCTCTGCCAGGTTGACAGGCTCTATTAGAGTAGCGCGGCTTTGGCGTTTTGTGTTAGTCTTATACATGTAGGTCGCACTGAGGAGGACTTTGATGCCCCAGAATAGCAAACGGGGGACGCTGTCGGCTCCACTCGCTAAAGCCTTGAGCGAGCTGGCTGCTCGTGGTCGGTCTATCTTCGAGCTTTCAGACTTCGCTGAAGTTTTGAGGACCGATCGAGTTCGAGCAAAGAAGCTTCTCTATCAGCTTCGGCAATCCGGCTGGATCGCTCAGATCACCCGCGGCAAATACCTGATCATCCCCCTGGAAGCGGGACCGGAGGCCACCTGGTCGGAGGATGCGATGGTGATCGCCTGCCATCTCGCCGAACCGGCCAGCGTCGCCTACTGGTCGGCCTGCCACTACTGGGGTTGGACAGAACAGATCCCCCACACGGTTTTCGTCCAAACCACCCAGCGGAAGATGCGAACCACCCAGAGAGTGCTGGGGGTGCAGTACAGGTTCGTGCGCGTCCATCCCCGAAAGTTCTTCGGCCACCTCAGGCGTTCCACCGAGAGGGGCACGTTCACCATCACCGATCGGGAAAAGACCTTGGTGGATGCCCTGGACCATCCGGAGCTTTGCGGTGGCATCCGTTTGGTTGCGGAAATGCTTCCAGCGGCGGAACACATCGACTGGGACAAAGTGGAGAAGTACCTAGAGCACATGGGCTCAGGTGCCATCTACAAGCGTCTTGGATTCCTGGCCGAACGGCTGGGGACAAGGCTCGCCTTGCCCGACCGGGAGAAGCGACTCGCCGGGTGGCGCTCCCGCCTGACCGGTGGGTACGCGCCGCTGGATCCCCAGGGCCCCCCCGGAGGGGAGATCGACGGCCGCTGGCGCGTCCGGGTAAACGTGCCCAGTTTGATGGGCGGGGTGTAACGCTGTGATCGGGGAAGCGGAGGTACGGCGGCTGGCCCGGCAATGGGGCGTGGATCCCATGCTGGTGGACTTGGATTACGTGCTGGGTTGCTTCTTGGCTTCCCTATACCGACGGGAATGGGCCAAGAACCTGGTTTTCAAAGGTGGAACCTGCCTGCGCAAGTGCTATTACGCTGGATACCGGTTTTCAGAGGATCTGGATTTCACAGCCACCTACCGATTGGACACTCGGAACCTAAAAGACCAGCTTATGGAAGTCATCCGAATCGCAGAAGATGTTTGGCAGATCGATTTCAGTGTTCGCCCGATTAGAGTTGACATCCTTGAGGATGAGTACGGTAAGGAGACCTACCAAGCCCGCATTTACTACCGGGGGCCGCTGCGGCGCGCCGGCGATCCCCGCGCCATCCGAATGGACGTCACGGCGGATGAAACGGTGGCCTTTCAACCTTCCTGGAGAGCGATCATTCATCCCTATTCCGATGCGGAGCTACTAAGCGACATTCGAGTGCCTTGTTACGACTTGCTGGAGATACTGGCGGAGAAGATCCGGGCACTGGCCGGTCAGCGTCGCTACGCAATCGCCCGTGATCTCTATGACGTCGCGCAGCTTCTCAAACGTGCCGTTGTGGATCTAGACCGTCTCGTTGAGGCACTCCCGCACAAGATGGCGACTAAGGGCCTCCCTTCCACCATTGACATCATGCGGTTGGAATCCCGGCGGGAGGACTTCAAGGCCGATTGGCAGAGGAACCTGGTGTATTTACTGCCTCCGGACACCGGGGCGGACTTCGATTCTGCTTGGGACGAAACTCTGAAGTTTCTGACCCAAGTGGCCCGACGTGTCGGGTCCACCCACGTGGGCTAGGGGATGGGGATCTACCATAGGATTTTGTGATAGTATGGGTTTGAGGCAGGGGTCAGATACTGTATTGGATGTCAACCCCCGAGGTGTAGTGGACTAACACATGGTAACCCCACTTAGGAGCCCAGATCATCTAGTGGGATAACCGGGAGGGCGGTCTTCGCCCTCGCCAGACAAGGGACGAAAAACTCCT
>CAYSQV010000118.1:0-4580 GCA_964433295.1 uncultured Nitratifractor sp.
AATACCTGCCTGTCACGCAGGGGGTCGCGAGTTCGAGTCTCGTCCGCCGCGCCACCCATTTTCATTTCATTTTCTCCTTTTGAAATAGAAACCATAGCCCGAGTCCCAACCTCCTCCTCCTCCTTTTGAATGACACTCCAAGAATTATCTCGGGCTATGATTCTGATTATCAAAACCGCTCAGATATTTTTGCGCTGATTCTTACCCCTGCTGTGCTATACTTCGACAAAAAAGGATCACCATGGACGCACCCGAACCGATCGAAGGGGGCACCCTTCTCACCATTGCCGCCGAGATCATCTCTCGTGAGCCTGACGGATTTGAAATCCGCATCACCAACGACGAACGCAATGAGACAAAAATTGTCCAAAGTGTGCGCGATTATGCCGAATACCTCCTCGAAAGTGTCAACGCATCTTCCCGAGACAACTTCGTCGCCACCTGGCTCCCCTCTCCGCATGCCCGGCGATACGATATAGATCTTGTCGGAATGGAACTGAGCATGATGCAGGAGTGGATGGATCAGGAGCTCGGTGACAGCAGCGGACCAACTCCGTTGTGAGAGGCTATTGGACGGTTACATGGATCTTCCGTCCGCTCCCCTCGATCGTAAAATCCCGCCTCTCATCGGGATCCAATACGATCCGCATGGTATTGTTGTCGATGAATTCGACGAAGAGATGCTCGGGATAACGCATGGTCTTGATCAGATCATGGGGATTGACAGGGGGGAAATAGAGCCAATACCCTCGCCCGGCTTTCAAGGCAAGAGTGGTCTCCTGGCCCTGAATGATCTTGAGCGCTTCGACAGCCCTTCGGGTGTTAAATGACCAACGCTTTTTCTGCTCTTTGCGGCGATGGCGATAGACAATTTCGGCTCGATAAGTCGTGCCGTATTCCAGGCGCTCCAGTGGCAGCAATGCAAATTGTCTGCGTGTCAATATCCGGTTGGGATCCTTTCGTTTGTCCAAAAGACGGACACGTCTTACCTCGTTCCCTTTATCATCGTAAAGACGAAAGGAGACAAGCTCGACTTTGCGAAAATACCGATCATTGAATTCGACACTGACCGGGAATCCGCTGACATCATACTCCGGCAGAGGATCGGGATGTTCATCGTAAAAAGCAGGAGGAACCTCTTCTTGCCCCTCGTAGGGGTAAACAATGATCCTCGGATTGCGCTCTTTGATCTCATCACGGGCCTCTTGATACTGCGCCGCATCAATGCGGTGACGGGTGTCCGCACAGACACCGTAGACGTATCGTCCGCTTCCTCGATACGGCTGCGTCTGGCAGAGTCGGTTGATCTCTCTGTTGCCCATTTCATAAACAAATGCGCTGTTTTTTGCATCTTTCCGACTTTGGGCGATCCCAATCCCCATCTGGTCATAGGCCGGACCCAAAAAACCGAATCGATGATAAATCGCAGAAAACAACCCGTCGACCGAATGGAGCGCATCGGGATTTTTGGTCGAAAGATTTTCGCCGACAAAGCGGGCGCTGTATCCTGCCCGCAAAGCACGATCCAGCGGTTTCGTGCCGCTGAAGCCTTCCATCCCTGCCTTCTCAAAATGGGAGGAGACATGATGGCGAACCAGATAATCCGCATGGGCCTGTGCCGCCCGGGCCAGCGCCTCGTTTTCCTGAAAAGTCGGCATGCCCATTGCCAGACGAATGGCATTGATCTGCGCAAAAGCCTCATGTTTTTCAAAAAGCAGATCCTCCATCGGCAGACGCTGCACCTTGCGGACGAGATGGGATTTTTTCCCGCCCAGAATGTCGGACCACTGCCAGGCCAAAAGCGTGCCGACGGTTAGAAAGACGATCAGGATCTGACGCACCCTGCACTCCTGGAATCATTTTGCGGTAAGTATATCTCATTTTTGGATTTTTCACCAACAGTTTACCATTTTTCAGTATAATCGGCCCACAAAATCCCATCCGTACAGGAGCAGACATGACCTTTGAAGAAGCAAGTCAACACTACCCTATCCTCGCGGAAAAACGCGAGACTCTCGAAAGGGCCAACCTGGTCAAAGACCCGGTCAATCTCCAAAAAATCGCCGTCTATTTTATCCGCAAAGATACCGATGCATTCAAAAAGCTGATCGAGCAGGGACTCGATGTCAACACCAAAGAGACCGGTGATTTCGGCTCCCCCCTGTTGCACAACACCATTCGCTTCGGCAACATGGAAGCCTTCAAATTTCTCATCGACCAAGGCGCCGACATCAACGCGACCGACAACATCAACTACACACCACTGATCGAAGCGGTCGTTGACGGACAGCTGGAGTTTGGCAAGATACTCGTCGAACTGGGTGCAGACAAAACGATCACCAATACCATGGGGGCGACCGCGGCGGCACTGGCACAAAAATTCGGCCGGTTTGAGTTTCTCCCGATTCTGGGCTGAACACCGGGGGGTTACGCCCCCCTCTTAGACACAAACGATCATCTTTCCCGTGAAGCAGCCTCCCCGCATCTTGCCCCATTTGACCTATTCGGATCTGCGCAATCCTCTTGTGCGTGAAAAGATCTTTCAGGATCTGGAGACGGATTATTACTGGAGCGAGGACTTTTCGGCGGAATTTTACTGCGCTCAGGCACGTGCGGGCTTTATCGCCGTAACCGAGATGCATAAAGGACGCGAACTTCTCTTGCCCGAGTTGCAACGCAGCTACGCGCTGCTCGATTTTACCGATCTGCACATCAGCCGAAAAGTCCGGCGTATTCTCAAACACCAACGCCCCACCCTCCATGTCGGATTTGGGCTCCATATTGCGTACGAAAAAGTACGTGATCACCATCCGCACTCCTGGTTGAGCTCTCGCTATTTGCAGACCCTTGAGGCCGTCAATGCCCTCTCGGGAGACCTGCACATTGTCTCGGCGCTTCTGCGCCATGACGGTCAGGTCACCGCCGGCGAAATCGGGTACATACTCGGCCGCACCTATACAAGCTTGACCGGATTCAGTTCCCGTGCCCGGGATCATCGCAGTCACGGTACCGCACAAATGGTTTTGCTCGGACAGTGGCTCCAGCGGCACCGTTTTGCTTTTTGGAATTTGGGTCAACCCTTTATGGCATACAAATTTGCTCTCGGTGCCAAAGTCTTTTCGCGCGATCGGTTTCTTGGACGCTGGCGATCAGCAATCGCCCAGCCTCTCCCTGCCGCAACGCTTTGACCGTTTTGCCAAGCGACTTTTCGATATAATTCCGGTCACGTTTGGAGAAGAGGTATGAAGAAAAGCTTTTGGGTATTTTTTGCCGTTGTTGTCGTATGGATTTCCGTGCCGGAAACCGTGTGTGCTTATGATGCGCACCACCCCAATCCGATGTCCATCCTCAACGGTCGCCACGTCAAACCCCGCAAAGTCAAACCCAGACGTCCCGTCAAAGTCCCGATCGTCAAACATAAAAAAACTTCCAAAAGCCGCATCCAGAAATGGCGAATGTACCGCGCCCATAAAGAGGGGAAATACATTATCAAGCCCGAACCTTTCTCGCTCGCAAAAAAAGAGGCGGATCCGGAACTCCTCGGGCCCCAACGCACCTATCAAAAAACAGACTCCTCCGCCATAAACCCATCCAATCCCGCCACCGCCAAAGCCGAAACCCCTTCAATGACACGCAACGACTGTATCGGACTCATCGGTCAGGAGAAATTCGATCACTATCTTGAAAAATACGGCGGAGAACAAGGGGCCTTGCACCGCTGCCTTGTTTTGAAACGGCTTCAAGGGAGTTAACGCACAAACATATCATAAAAAGAGGAGAGGAACCGGATGCAGCCACGGAGTCAAGGACGATTGATGCTGGCGATCTCTGTACTGTACGGTACAGGTACACTCGCAAAAGCCCATCACGATCCCATGGCCATTCTCAATGGTCGTCCCACCCATAAAACGTCCAAGAAAAAAACCAAACGACGCCGTACCGTCCGTTACGTAGCCTCCAAGCGCTCTTTGGCAAGTTACGGTCGCATGAAACATGAGTATTTCGGCCCGATCCATACTTCCCCGGCGGTCAAAGGGACATTCGATCCCAGCATCTATAGCCACCATGTTCCGACCGACAAACCCTATCTCGAGACCAAAGCGATCGATGGACCTCTTCCGGAGGACTACAGCCGGCTTTTCCTCAAATCCAAAACCCTGCTCAATCCCACCCGAACCCGCCTCAAGATCGTCGTGGACAAATCGGTTCAGCGCATCTACGTTTATCGGGATCTAGAGCATCTCTATACTTTCAAATCCTCCACCGGCAAGGCAGGCCACCGCACCCCAAGCGGAGTCTTTCGGCCCTATTCGCTGGAGACCATGCACTATTCGCGCAAATATTACAACTCCCCCATGCCCTGGAGCACGTTTTTCAACGGCGGTGTCGCCATCCACGGTACCGAAGCGATCTCCCATCTCGGCCGGGCTGCCTCACACGGATGTGTTCGGACCCACCCCAAAAGCGCCCGACGCATCTACAATCTCGTCCGCCGCTACGGCAAGCACAACACCACCATCATCGTCACCAACTAAGACAGCATGCCCAAGGGGTCTCCCCCCCGAAAGTTTTATGCCGCC
>CAYSQV010000119.1:0-4575 GCA_964433295.1 uncultured Nitratifractor sp.
AGCATGATCATTGTAATAAAGATATAAATGCCGGATTTTATCATTAAACTGCCCTTGTCCATATTTTTTAAACTCCCACTTAATAATATTTTACCATATTTTTTAATGTAGATCTATTAAACCGGTGCATTTCATTATTTTCAGTGATTTGGCGGTCTGGCGATCTCTATTCCGAGACCATTAACTTTCTGTCCCTACCTCACGATAGGTTTAGCATTTTCATCAAATATTATTCAATACTTCTATTATAGAACAAAAATGTCAAAAAATGTCAAAAAGCAATAGTTGAAAGGTTTTGGTGGGAATTTAAAGTGGCTCCGGATGCTGGATTCGAACCAGCGACCAAATGATTAACAGTCATCTACTCTACCACTGAGCTAATCCGGAACAAAGAACACTTCACGGGTGAAATGTGGATGAGATTATAGTCAAAAAAACCTTGGATGTCAATGGTTGTCAGGAGGAAGGGTAAAAAAAGAGACTCCTGCATGATCCCGGAGGAGAATCTGACCTGTTTGGACCAGCGTATCGAGCCTTTGACGGCTCTTTTCATCCAGAAGAATGGCGACATCCTCCTGCGTAAGCGGGCGTTTGGCCAGCGTCGTCATGATCGCCTCCTCATCATAGGATTCGGGGCGGGGGAGGGCATCCCCTCTGTGCGTGATGTGGATTGCAAGATCCGGATCAAACCCCAAAGAGAGGCTCCGAAGCTCTTCGTATTCGACAGGCAGGACATCGTACGCCGGAGGCCGGTCGATGGTGCCCAGATCGATCCGGTCGGGGCGAAGTCGCAGCAAAAATTTATTGAGCTCTTTGATCTCGGCAGGTTTATCATTGATGCCCGCGACGATGAGTATCTCGATAATGAGCGGGTGGTTGGTGCGCGCTTTAAATGTGAGCATCCCTGCCTTGATCGTCTCGATATCGATCCCGCTGTGAGCCCGATCGAGCCGTTTGAAGCAGCGTGGCGTAGCACAATCGAGGGAGAGTTTGACGGTGTCGATCTTCAGGAGTGCTTCCTGGACCGCGGGGTCGGCGATGGTGCTGCCGTTGCTCAGTATCAGCGTTTGGAGGGGGCCTTTGAAGACATTGATACGGTCGATCAGTTCGTTCAGGTGGGGGTAGAGAGTGGGTTCACCGTTGGCCGTCAGTGTCAGGACATCGAGATCGGGGTGGCGGTGCAGCTGCGACCGGATCGCTTCTTCGAACGCTTCGACGGGCAGGGGGTCGGTCTGCTGATCGGTTGTGTGTACCGAGGGGAGTTCGCAGTAGAGGCAATCGTAATTGCATTGTTTACGCTGGGGGCTCAGGTCGATGCCGAGCGATTTGCCGAAGCGTCGGGACTGTATGGGACCAAACAGAAGATTCACGTCATCTCTTTTTGAAAAATTATACCATGTTTGACGGGCAGGGAGGCTAATGTCTGCTTCTTATTTGATTTATGGGACAATGTCATTAGGTAGAACCAAAAGGAGCATGGATGAAGAGAGCATGGATATGGGTCGTTTTTGGGATGGTGGGGATCGTTTCGCTTCGGGCGGAGGTCTGTACTTTGACGGGGACGATCTCCCGGCAGCAAACACTCATCGGTCGCCCCAGCATCCGGCTTGCGATCGGAGATACAGGCCGCGTGGAAACAGAAGCATATGGCCTGAAGGTTGTCAGTCACCCGGCACCGATGGGCGTGGCCCTCGATCTGCAGGTGCGGGTCGGTGAGCAGTGGATGCACCCCAGGGTCCTGGCCCAGCGGGGGAAAACGTTTTCGGTAGAAGAGAAGGCGCACTCGCTAAAATTCAAAGGGACACTGCTGTGCCCGCAATGATGCAGCCATGACCAAAAACCAAAAAGCCCTCATCCGCCAAACGACCATCTGGAGCCGTCTCAATGCGGGTCAGACGGTCAATGTCCGCGCACTCGCCGAAGAGTTTGGCGTGGGGGTGCGCACCATCCAGAAGGACATGAACGAACGGCTCACGCAGACCTATGAGATCGTGGATCTGGGGGAGGGCAATTATAAGTTTCCAGACGGTTACAGTTTCCTGGGAGCCGAGGACGAAGAGGAGAAGATCGCCGTCTCTCTGATGAAAAGCCTCCAGCACAGTGCGATCCCCGAACTGGATGATTTTGTTGAGAAGGCCGTCCCCAGTGGGAGCAACTGCGAGTCGATGTTTTTGTTCGATGTGGGGTTTGAGCCGATCGGTGACATCGGTCAGCTCAAGGTGATCATCCAGGCGATCCGGTGGAAAGTGGGGATCGAGTTTGCCTACACCCAAGGGGAAACGACCCGTGAGGTCGCCGCCGATCCCTACCGCATCGCCAACTACGCCCAACACTGGTATCTCATCGCCTACGACGCGGCCGATGATGTGCTCAAGGCCTACGAACTGCGCGGCATCCACAAGCTCCGCACCCTCTACGAGAACTTCGTCGGCAATCCCACGATCGAAGCCCAGCTCGAAGCCCGCTGCAATACACTCGATCCGGCGTGGTTTTCGGCCAAGAGCTAAACACATTCTCCTGCTGCGAACCAAACGTTCGCACCGTTGTTTTATACTTTCGGCATCCAAAGACAAGGAGTCGAAAATGAAAACAATGGATTTGAATCCTCTCAAAAAACTGGGCGAGAAAGTGCCGTTTGTCGGTGAGCAGAAGGCAGAAGAGATACGAATCGATCCGCTCAGCGGTGTGACGCTTCGTCCTCATCTCATTGAGCCGGATGAGGCGGCGCAGGAGGGGGACATGATGGTGATCTATCGTACCCGTGAGGCGATGGCGGATCAATATCGGGAGGCGATCCGGGTTTTGGATCTGAAAGAGAGTGAAGAGGAGCGTTTTCTCGATTTTGATCAGATAGAGACGTTTCGAAAAGCCCTTGCGCATCGGCTGGAGAGGATCAAGCTCTGGAACTACGCCCCCGAACAACGCGAAGAGGTCAAAACGGCACGGGCATTTTTGCGAACGTTTCTGCGCGCAAAGATCCCTTACGCAGAGACGTTGCTTGTTCCTGTGGATGAGATGGAAGCGTTCCTGGCAGATGAGACACTCCGTTTTGGGGCAGAGGAGTACTACTATTGTGTCAACGAAGCGGGTCTGGATCAGGGGCATCTGCGGGAGCGGGTATCCAAACTGGGAGAGGAACTAAAGGAGCCGATGCAGCATATACAGCATCTTGGAGAGCGTGTGATTGAGAAGATTCCCTATCCGACCATTCCCCAAATCCGGCTGATGCGTGTCTGAGATGGGACGTACGCTTCTTGTGCCGGCTCAGGCGTGCTCGGATCTGCTCTCCCGCTCCGCTTCCATTATCTGGCAGCATGCTCCCTGTGCCGTGGCTACCCGGAAGGTCGTCCTGCCTCGACTGCACGAGGTGCATGATACCATGACGAGTGGCATGCCTTTGGCCAAAAAAGCATCGAACAAGGCCGCAAAACATAACGCGAAACGCCCCCTGCGCCAACGGCTCTGCCGATTTGTTTTTCGGGAGTTTGTCCGCTCATGCGATCTGAAACCCTCGATGCGGTATCTGGAACATCTGACACCGTGGCAGGCAGCCTTGGGCGTGGGTGCTTTGGGCGCACTGTTGATGTGGATTTTGGCTTGACAGCGATCTTTCGCTACACTAACTTTAACTTATTGGGCAGGTATGATGATGGTATTTACAGACGAGCAAAAAGCCAAAGCATTGGAGATGACCCGCAAACTGGCCGATACGTTTGATCCCAAAGAGGCCGCGGCCTTCGCCAAAAAGCACATCGATCTCTCATGGTACGGGGACTTCAAGCTCTTGCTGGGGATGCTCACCGACAAAGAGTTCTCTATGGACAAGAGCACATGGCTCCTGATCGCCGGCGCGGTGGCCTACGCGGTGATGCCGATGGACGTGATCCCTGATTTTATTCCCGGGATGGGGTTTGTCGATGATGCGTTCGTGATTTCGAGTGTGATGAAGAAGATCGCGGATGAGGTGGAGCGGTATCGGGAGAAGGTGGGGGAGTAGATCTCTCTTGCTGACCTTTGCCTGTTCCCCGTTTTAGTGGTATATTGATAACTCATCATCGTGTCTCTTGGTATCAGGGTCCCTAATAGGATCTATGTTCTCGATGTTGCGAATGTACGCAACAGGCAAGCCGTTCTCCCTGGCTCCGCGATATACCACTCAAATGGTTTTAATGCCGGGTTTATGTGCGTTGCGTAGTAGGTAAATGCTTCTATGATCGTGCCGTTATTCAATAGGATCTTCACCTCTTTCTGCTCATATCCGTGACCAAGGCCTTCTTTCCTGTCCAGGAGAGGTTTTTCCTGTTCTGAAATGAGAAACACCACACCGTACAGTTCGTGGTCGGGATCCCTGGTTTCGAAAGCGTCACATTTGGCAGAGCCATCCTGACCGATCTTGTGGAACTTTAATTCGTGCTTTTCCAGTATTCCGACATCGATTTTTCTCGCAGATGGCACACGATGCAGGAGACGTCTGGTCGACACATATTGGAACCGTAGGAAAAGTAATACATCCGTTTCTCCTCTTATCTTGTTATGCCAATCAATAAACCTCTTTTCGATGGGTGATCCGGATGA
>CAYSQV010000120.1:0-4548 GCA_964433295.1 uncultured Nitratifractor sp.
AAAATTGCACAAAACCAAAGAGAAGAGATTTCGTTGACGTCTTTCACCCCATATTGGCTATAATACCCATCATGAATTCAAAGGATGAGCATGAGGGTTTTGTTGCTTTCGTACAATCATACGGTACAGGAGATGGTGGCGTTGGCACTCCGGGAAGAGGAGGTCGAGCTGGTGGTGGCGCAGGCGGCCGATCAGGTGGAGCCGACGAACTACGATCTGGTACTGGTCGATGACCTCTCCGTGGCATACGAAGAGAGTATCGCGTTGCTGCGGGCACTTGGAGTAGATGCGATCGTTCTTTTGGCTCAGGCGGGTAACATGAAAGCAGAAGATTTCGGGCAGGTATTGCGCAAACCGTTTCTCCCTTCGGAGATCCAGGCACTGGTGGCCAGTCGCCGCAAAGAGCTTGAGGATGACCCCTCCCTCTCGGTCAAAGCCAAAAAGAAAAAGAAGAAGAAAAAGAAACAAAAAAACCGATCCAAAGCTGCCCATACTACCGAAGTCCTCGATCCGGACGAGATTGAGATGATCAAGACGCTGCTTCAGGAAGAGGGTCTGGAGATCGTGGAGGAGACCGAACTGGCTCAGCAGGTGATCACCGCTACGACCGATGAAGAACCTGCGCGCCACGATGCCCTTCTCAAAGCTCTGCGCAAGATGAAGCCTAAAAAGATACGCAAACTCCTCAAGGGTGCTACGGTTCGGATCGAGATCACCTTCCCGGATGCGTCCCAATGAGCGGCGCGATCTTGATCCTCTCAGGCCCCAGTGGCGCGGGAAAGAGCACCATCATCCGCCAGGCGGCCGAACGGATCGAACCGTATTATTTCTCGATCTCCTCGACGACACGGGCACCGCGAGAGGGGGAGCGTGACGGAGTGGAGTACCATTTTGTCACCCGCGAGGCGTTTGAGACGGGGATCGAGGCGGGGGAATTTCTCGAATTCGCCGAGGTGCACGGCCACTACTACGGTACCTCACTTGTCCCGGTCAAAAAAGCGTTGGATGAGGGGAAGCTGGTGATCTTCGATATCGATGTCCAGGGGCATCGACTGGCACGCAACCTGATGGGCGATCGGATCACCTCCGCCTTTATTACTCCGCCGTCGCTTGCCGAGCTGGAGCGGCGGCTTCGGGCCCGCTCGACCGATGACGATGCAGCGATTGAGCGGCGGCTCCATAATGCCAAAGAGGAGATCCAGGCGATCCATGAGTTTGACTATGTGATCCTCAACGATACCATCGAGACGGCGACAGAACAATTCGTCTCTCTGGCCAACACCGCACGCCTCAAATCAGGCAAGGAAGCACGTGCCCGACTGGTGCGCAGCTGGCTGGGAGCGTAAGGATTAAACTAATTCGAGTATAATAACTCCACATATTTCATGCCGGCATCCGAGTGCCGGTGACAAAAGGATCGTGCATGGGTATTCCAGGCGGATGGGAACTGGTTTTGATTGTTGGTGTCGTGTTGCTGCTCTTTGGCGGCAAGAAAATTCCCGAATTGGCCAAAGGACTGGGCAAAGGGATCAAAGATTTCAAGCAGGCGGTCAATGAAGATGATGAGCCTGTGGTAGAAAAAGCCAAAGAGATCGAAGCCAAAGCCGACCAAGCGGTCGCCGAGGCCAAAGAGACGGTCGACGAAGCGACCAAAGCATAAAGACTCACCCGTTGATCGGGCTCTTCCTCTGCCCCTTGCGGGCAACGTTTATCCCAACTAAAGTGATGAGATGAAACTCAAAGAACAACTTAATCAGATGATATCTGAGGCAATGAATGCCGCAGGAATTTCCCCGGAAAATGTCAGCGTCAGTGATGCCAGCAAAGCAGAGTTTGGTGACTATCAGTACAACGGCATCATGGCGCTGGCCAAAGAGCTGAAGCGCAACCCGCGTGAGATCGCAACAGATGTGGTGGCCCATATTCCCGTGAATGGGATGATCGCCCGTGCCGAGGTGGCCGGGCCGGGGTTTATCAACCTCTGGATTGATACGGCGTGGCTGGCCACGGAGGCGCAAGCACTTGTCGGGGACACGCGTCTAGGGGTTTCGGTATCAGAAACCCCGAGCAAAACGGTGGTGGATTATTCCAGCCCCAACATGGCCAAACAGATGCACGTGGGGCACTTGCGTTCTACCATCATCGGAGATACCCTGGCCAACCTTTTTGCTTTTTTGGGTGATGAGGTGATTCGGCAGAACCACATTGGCGACTGGGGGACGCAGTTTGGGATGCTGATTGCGTACCTTGAAGAGATGGGGGAGGATGGCAGGGGGAGTTTGCGTGATCTGGAACAGTTTTACAAGGAGGCCAAGGGTCGTTTTGATGCCGATCCCGCCTTTGCCGACAAAGCACGTGAATATGTTGTCAAACTTCAGGGAGGTGATACCCACTGCCTCCATTTGTGGAACAACTTTATCGACAAATCACTGGGGCATTGTGAAGAAGTTTACGGCAAGCTCGGTGTCAAGTTGACACGCGAAGATGTCCGCGCTGAGAGCAGCTACAACGATGATCTGTCAGGGATTGTCACGACGCTGAAGGAGAAAGGGCTTTTGACGCGCAGTGACGGGGCGCAATGTGTCTTTCTCGAAGGCGACGAAAATCCGTTCCTCGTCCAAAAGAGCGACGGCGGGTATCTCTACGCCACCACCGATCTGGCGGCGATCCGCCACCGGGTGCGGGATCTGGGAGCACAACGGATCAGCTACGTGGTCGATGCACGTCAGGCTGGGCATTTTCGTCAACTCTTTGCAGTGGCAAGATTGGCGGGATTTGTTGATGAGGATACCCGACTGGAGCATGTATCATTCGGGATGATGCTGGACAAAAGCGGTCGCCCGTTCAAGACCCGCGACGGCGGTACGGTCAAGCTGATCGATCTCCTTGACGAAGCCGTCATCAAAGCAAAAGCCGCGATCACCCAGCGGGATCAATACGACGAAGCCGAACTGGATCGTATCGCAGAGATCGTCGGGATCGGCGCAGTTAAATATGCGGATCTGGCGATCCACCGTGACTCCAATTACATCTTCGACTGGGACAAGATGCTCAGTTTTGAGGGAAACACCTCTCTCTATCTTCAGTACGCCTATGCCCGGATCCAGTCGATTCTTCGACGGTATGATGGGGAGATTGGGGGGGCGATCCTGCTTGGAAATGCAGCGGAACGTGCGCTGGCACTCAAACTCTTGAAGTTTGAGGACGATCTGACACGCGCAGCGGCCGAATCGCTCCCTCACTACATCACCAGCTACCTCTATGAGCTGGCGACCCTGTTTATGAAGTTCTATGAAACCAGTCCGGTCCTCAAAGAGGAGGTGGAGGAAGATGTGCGCCAGAGCCGTCTCCAACTCGCGATTCTGACGGCTGAAACGATCAAGACCGGTCTGGGGCTGTTGGGGATCGGTGTACTGGAGAGGCTCTAACAGATGAAAGGCAAGATTATTTTCTGGCTGATCGCCACGGTGCTCTTCATCGGCTGGGATTATTATCGTCACGGCGACCTGCGCAAGAGTCTGATCGCATCCGGAGTGATGATCTACATCGCTTCCATGGCGACCGTTGGGATCACGATGCGGCCGATCCTGCCCTTGTTTGCTGTGCATTATCTGGTGATTCTGGCTTCGTGGGTCGCGCTGATCTATTATGTGTGGCGCGGAAGCATGTTGTGGTGGGTGCTGCTGTTGCCGCTGTTGAGTGTGGCCGCGTTTGTCGGGCTGAATTTCATCGAGGGTTCGCGCTACGCATAGAGAGGCAACCCTCCTGCAGGATCACTGCGTGAGTTTGCCTTGCTTGAGCTCATCGAGGAATGTCTCGAGCGAATACCGCTGCCGATACTCCGGCGTCATGATGTGAATGAGGATGTCCCCCAGATCGGCAACCGCCCAGTCTTCGGTCTCATCGGTATGGAGGAACTCTTCACCCAAAGGTTTGAGATCCTGTTTGAGGTGATCAAGCAGTGCGACGGTATGCTTGCCCCCGAGGGAGTTGACCAGCACGACGGCTTTGGCGATGTAATCGGTATCGGCCAGATCGAACACATCAATCTGGGAGCCTTTTTTGTCATCGAGGATCTTGACGATGGCATCGGTACGGTTTTGGAGGGTCATTGGGAACCTTTGGTGAGTATTTTTTGGACGTCAGGTGCGATCTTTGTATCGACCGCTCCGATGGATTTTCCTGATCGGATGGTGCTTGAGCTTATCGGGGCATCGAGCGGGAAACGCCGATAGTGTTTGAGCTTCTCATAGCCCTGGGTGTGCCCTTCGCGCTCAAAGACCAGCCAGGTGATCGTTTGATTCAGACGATCGAAATCATACCATGTTTCGATGGCGGAGAGATTATCCGATCCCAGGGCGATGTATTTCAGGTCGTATGTCTGGCCAAGACGGTCGATCGTATGGGCGGTGTAGACCGGCCTGGCTGCTTCGACCTCTCCGGGATCGACGATGACCCGGGGATCGTCGAAGAGCTTCCGACACCACGCCAGGCGCTGTCGGGGGGAGGCAAGAGAGTGGGTTTTGAACGGATTGAGCCAGGCGGGGG
>CAYSQV010000121.1:0-4533 GCA_964433295.1 uncultured Nitratifractor sp.
CTTCGGAAAGTTCCTGGAGTATCCCTTTTTCGTATGCGTTGTCATCAAACGGCTCGTTCCGCTCCACCTGCTGCGTGTTGGGGCCGTCCAGCTTGACAAGCAGCTGTTCAAAATCAAATTTGCCGGCCAGATCGCTCTGGATCACCTGAAGCAGATCGGTCTGACCGACGATCTCTTCAAGACGCCGATAACCCAGTGACGCCAGGATCTGGCGTACATCTTCGGCCAACAGCGTAAAGTAGTTCATCAGCCGCTCCACCGTCCCCTCGTAGTGTTCACGCAGCTTCTCCTCCTGGGTCGCGATCCCGACCGTACAGCGATTCAGATGGCAGATACGGAGGATCTTGCACCCCAGGATCGTCAGTGCTCCGGTACCAAAAGCATACCGCTCGGCACCGAAGATCGCCGCTTTGACCACATCCATGCCGGTCTTGAGGCCGCCGTCGGTCTCGAGAAGCACCTGCCCACGCAGACCGTTGGCCTTGAGCGCATTGTGGGCTTCGATGAGACCCAGCTCCCACGGGTTGCCGGCATGCTTGATCGAGGTCAGCGGTGCCGCACCCGTACCGCCGTCGGCTCCGGAGATGATGATCTTGTCGGCATAGCATTTGGCCACGCCCGCAGCGATCGTGCCGACTCCGGCGGTGGAGACCAGCTTGACCGCGACCCGTGCATCGGGATTGATCTGTTTGAGATCAAAGATCAACTGTGCCAGATCCTCGATCGAATAGATATCGTGATGCGGCGGCGGGGAGATGAGGGTCACACCGGGAATCGTATGACGCAAACGGGCAACCAGACCGTTGACCTTGTGACCGGGAAGCTGCCCGCCTTCGCCCGGCTTGGCCCCCTGGGCAACTTTGATTTGAAGCTCTTCGGCGCTGCGCAGATAGCCCGGTGTTACACCAAAACGTCCAGAAGCCACTTGCTTGATCTTGGAGTTTTTGATCGTTCCGAACCGCTCAGCGTCCTCGCCCCCTTCACCCGAATTGCTCATGCCTCCCAGTCGGTTCATCGCTTCGGCCATGCTTTCATGCGCCTCAGGAGAGATGGATCCCAGACTCATCGCCGCAGTAGAGAACCGTGCCAGTATCGCCTCAATCGGCTCAACCTCTTCGATTGCAATCGGGGTGCGCTCTTTTTTGAACACGAAGAAATCACGGATAAACTTCGTCCCGCGCCCTTCAAGCATGGTTTTGAGCTTGGCATAGTCCTCCGTTTTGCCTGTCTGGGAAAGTTGGTGAATCGCGTGTACCGTCTGGGGCGCAAAATCGTGGTACTCATCTCCCTGGGTATATTTATAGATACCGCCGATGTGCAGCGGAAAGATATGGTTCTTCATCCGTGCATTGTAGGCATCCGCATGCGCACGAGCGACCCGGGCACCGATCTCTTTGTACCCCAGCCCTTTGAGCAGAGCGTGCGAACCCCGGAAACATTCATCGACAATCTCGCTGCCCAGACCGATCACATCGTAAAGTTTTGAATTTCGGTAGCTGGCGATGGTAGCAATCCCCATTTTGGACATGATTTTGAGCAACCCGGCATTCATCGATTTGCGCAGACGCTTGAGCAAAATCGTTGTATCGAGCTCTTTGATCTCCCGACGGGCCACCTCGAGTGCCGTAGCATAAAAGAGATAGGGGTAGATCGCCGAGGCACCGTACGCGATCAGCGTCGCCGCTTTGTGCGAATCGAAGACCTCGCCGCTTGCTGCGACCAGGCTGGTTGCATGACGCAATCGGGCATCCAGCAGGGCTTCATTGAGACGCCCCACGGCCATCAGCATCGGAATGGTACGCCGGTGCTCATTGACACCGCGATCGTCCAGGATAATGATCCGTACTCCCGTTTCTCTGACATCGGTCAAGACCCGTTCCACCAGCGCATCGAGCGCCTCTTTGAGCCCCTGTTCGTAGGTAATATCGTAGCATTTCCCATGATAGCTCGGATCGTATTTGGGATCTCCGGGATCGCCAAACTCCTGCAAAACTTTGAATTTGTCAAACGAGAGGATCGGAGAGACGGTTTTGAGACGCTTGGCGTGTTCGGCATCCTCGATGAGAATATTGCGGATCTCTCCGAAGCCGGTGTTGAGCGACATTACTGTCTTTTCGCGGATCGGATCGATGGGGGGATTGGTCACCTGGGCAAATTTCTGCCGGAAAAAGTCCGAAAAACTGCGCTGTTTGTCCGAAAAAGCGGCCAGAGGCGTATCGTCTCCCATCGAAGCGGTGGTCTCTTTGCCCTCTTTGATGACCGGCTCAATCACCTGTTCGAGTACTTCAAGTGTGAAGTTGAAGTAGCGCTGTTTGGCGTGCAGCTCCTCTGTCGGGAACAACTCCACCTCGCTGACGGGACGGTCGGCATACTCCTGGAGATAGACCATGTGCTCATTGAGCCATTTGCCGTAGGGCTCTTTGGTCTTGAGATAGTCGTTGATGTCGGTGTCTTTGAGGACGGTACCGTATTTCATGTCCAGCCCGATCATCTCGCCCGACTGCAGACGGCCGCGCTCAAGGATCTGATCCTCATCAATATCCAGCACACCGTATTCGCTGCTGATCAGCAAGCGGCGGTCACGCGTGATGATATATTTGGCCGGACGCAGGCCGTTGCGATCGAGCACCACACCGATGTGGCGGCCGTCGGTCATGCTCACCGCCGCCGGGCCGTCCCACGACTCAAATGTCGTACTGACGTATTCGTAAAACGCTCTGAGATCTGCATCCATATGGGGAGCGTTCTGCCAGGGTGCAGGCAATACCGAGCGGGCGATCCGGAAAAAATCCATCCCGTTGATCCGCAAAAACTCAATGAAATTGTCCAGGCTCGCGCTGTCGCTCATCCCTTCCTGAATGATCGGCAGCAGGCGCGCCAGCTCCTCCTTGCTAAACACCTCACTCACGATCGCCTCGCTTTTGGCAACGGTGTTGAACCGGTTGGCGGTGACAGAATTGATCTCTCCGTTGTGAGCGATCATCCGAAACGGCTGTGCCAGCTTCCACTGCGGCAGGGTATTGGTCGAAAAACGCTGATGAAACAGAGCAAAACTGATCTCGAACTTCTCGTCTGCCAGATCGACATAGAACTCTTTGAGGTGTGTCGGCATCACCAGCCCCTTGTAAGAGATCACCTCGGAAGAGAACGAAGGAATATAGAAGTGTTCTTTGTCTCCAAGGGCTTTTTCGATCTCCTTGCGCGAGAGGTAGATCAGCGCATCAAAGCGCCGTCGCCCCATCAAAGAATTGGGCTCAACAAAAAGGTGATAGATCGTCGGCAGCGAAGCATTCGCCTGCTCCCCAAGCGCATCGGTATTGACCGGCACTTGACGGGTATGGATCAGACGCAGATCGTTTTTTTCGCAAATTTCCCGGAAAACGGTCAGATCATCCTCATCCCGGCTAAAGAGTACAGCCACTGCATATTTGGAGGGAAGATCGATCCCCTCTTTTGCCAACTCCTTGGCAAAGAATGAGCGGGGGATCGACAGCAACAGGCCGCTCCCGTCCCCGGTTTTGCCATCTGCGGCAATCGCACCCCGATGAATCATTCGCGAGAGCGATGTGACGGCATCTTCGAGATTTTGTCGGGAGGGTTTATTGTCGATGGATGCGAGCAATCCAAAGCCGCAGTTGTCTTTGAATGAGGTAAAAAGATCTTGCATAAGCCAACCTTAATCGAGTTTTCAGTAGGGTTCCGAAAATCCCCAAAGTCCAAGATTGTACCCAAAAGGCGGTTAAATGTTCATGAAAAACGGGTCTGAAATGACGGTGAGAGCGTAATGCGCGGTTTTGTACTCACCCTCACCCGGGCCAAGAACGAGGACATGATCGCCACCGTACTGACCGAGAAAGCCATCGACCGCTACTACCGTTTCTATGGTGCGCGTCACTCGATCCTCCAGTTGGGGCACTTGATCGATTTCGAACTGGAAGGGGAGGAGGGACGCTTTTTGCCAAGAATGCGCGGATTGCGACATCTGGGCTTCCCCTGGCTCTATGAACGCAACCGCCTGATGCTCTGGCACGACTGGATCAAGCTGTTTGAACCCCACCTGCGCGATACGGGTGAACTGGATCGGTTCTATTTTGACCTGCTCCTCAATGGAGCCAAACGGTGGAATCGCCAAAACCCCCGCCGCGTCATTCTCGAGAGTTACCATGCTCTTCTCTCTCACGAAGGTCGCCTCCATCCAATCGAGCGGTGTTTTATCTGTGAAAACCCTCTTGGCGAGACCCTGGGCCTCATGGCCGCCTTTCACCCGGCCCATCCGGAATGTCTCTATACCCCTCCGCTGGACCGCAATACGATCGAAACTTATTTTGCGACCGGCAAAACCATCTACATGGATGACGATACCGTCGAAGCACTTGTATCCGTCGTCATGAAGGGACTGTAGTTTCTGCAAACTAATGGATCGGTAATGGTTTCCTGTTATTGTTGTGCATTCCAGATACAAAGAGGTGATCATGCATTGGAGCATACCTATTTTAACGTGGGTCGCTTATTCGTCGGTTCTCCTGGGAGCCC
>CAYSQV010000122.1:0-4520 GCA_964433295.1 uncultured Nitratifractor sp.
TTTTGGGTGACCTATTTTCCCCTCCAAACCCTTTGTGCTACGCGGATGCTATTTTGATCCCCTACAATAAATATGTACTTTGTATATCTAAGGAGGAAGTATGACAGAAGAGAAAGCGCAAGCCTATTGGCGCGAAAACATCTCGACGATCCTGAAACTGCTGGTTGTGTGGTTTCTGGTCTCGTACGGGGCAGGGATATTGTTTATCAATCAGCTCAACGCGATTGAGATCAGCGGCGTGAAACTGGGATTCTGGTTTGCACAGCAGGGGGCGATCTATGTGTTTGTGATCTTGATTTTTGTCTACGTCAAGCTCATGAACCGCCTCGATGAAAAATACGATGTACACGAGTAGGGGGTAGCATCATGGATTTACAAACACTGATATACCTCTTCGTGGGGCTTTCGTTTGCTCTGTACATCGGCATTGCGGTCTGGGCCAAAGCGGCCAGCACCAAGGATTTCTACGTCGCAGGCGGCGGGGTACACCCCATCGCCAACGGGATGGCGACAGCCGCCGACTGGATGAGTGCGGCGTCGTTTATCTCCCTGGCGGGCCTGATCTCCTACAAAGGGAGCGACGGCGGCGCTTATTTGATGGGCTGGACCGGCGGGTACGTACTGCTCGCCCTGCTGCTGGCCCCGTATCTGCGGAAGTTTGGCAAGTTTACTGTGCCCGACTTTATCGGAGACCGCTACTACTCCAATCTCGCCCGCACCGTGGCGGTGATCGCGACCATTTTTGTCTCGTTCACCTACGTGGCGGGTCAGATGCGGGGGGTAGGGATTGTTTTCAGCCGCTTTTTGCAGGTCGATGTCAATACCGGCGTCATCATCGGGATGGTCATCGTCTTTATCTACGCGGTACTGGGCGGGATGAAAGGGATCACCTATACCCAGGTAGCGCAGTACACGGTGATGATCATCGCCTACCTGATCCCGGCTATTTTCCTCTCGCTGATGGTCACGGACAATTTCTTCCCGCAGCTGGGGATCTTCGCCAAGACCACCTTCGCGTTCAATGACGGGGTCAAGGAGATACCGGCCGGAACCTTCCTGATGCACGCGCTCGATACGTCGCTGACCGATCTGGGCTTCAAGGCCTACACCCAGCCGGGCAACCTCTGGAACATGTTTATGCTCACCGTGGCGCTCATGGTCGGTACCGCGGGACTGCCGCATGTCATTGTGCGCTTTTTCACCGTTCCCAAGGTCAAAGATGCCCGGGCATCGGCCGGATGGGCTCTCTTTTTTATCGCGATTCTCTATACGACGGTTGCTTCGGTTGCGGCCTTCTCCCGGGTCAACACCATCGACCGCATCCAAAACGTCGGTTATAAGACCTGGACCACCGAGGGGGTTAAAAAGGCCGACGGACGTGAAAACCACGGCGCCTGGTTCAAAACATGGGAAAAAGGTTCTCTGCTGGCCTGGAATGACCGCAACGGCGATGGCAAGATCCAGTATGCCGCGGGTAAAGCGTTTGACGACAAAAAAGGCAAACCGCATTTCGACGGGACAAAAACCGCACCTGACGGCCACCGTCTGACCACCAACGCCCTCCCGCCCCAAGGGCACAAACCGTTTGACAATGAGGTCTACATTGACCGCGACATCATCGTCCTGGCCAATCCCGAGATCGCCAACCTCCCCAACTGGGTGATCGCGCTGATCGCGGCTGGAGGGCTCGCAGCGGCACTCTCCACAGCGGCCGGATTGCTGCTGGTGATCTCCGCATCGATCTCGCACGACCTGCTGGGCAAAGTGATCTTCAACGATCCCAGGACCGGCAACTCCAAAATGAGTGAGAAGTCCGAGCTCCTGGCTGCCCGCCTGGCCGCGGTGGCGGCGATCGTTGTGGCCGGATATCTCGGGATCAACCCGCCGGGCTTTGTGGCCCAGGTGGTGGCGTTCGCCTTCGGACTGGCTGCGGCCAGCTTCTTCCCGGCCATTATCCTCGGGATCTTTGACAAACGGATGAACAAGGCCGGCGCGGTCACGGGGATCCTGACCGGACTGATCTTCACGTTCGGCTACATCGTCTACTTTGTTTTCATGGGAGGCGACAAGTCCAACTACCTGTTTGGCATCGCTCCCACCGGAATCGGCACGCTGGGCATGGTGCTCCACTTCATCGTCGCGTACATCGTTTCGCGCATGACCGAGCCGCCGCCGCAGCACATTCAGGAACTGGTCGAGAACATTCGTATCCCGCGAGGGGCCGGCGAAGCGCACGACCATTAATCTCCGGGGCGGCCTCTGCCGCCTCGCCGTTGGATCATGGCTCATCGGTACACAGGAATCGACCCTTGCGGTCTCCTCCCCCCTGCTGTACCGATGACCCATGATCCCCCGGACCGATCTTGTACCAAGGAGTCTCTATGAGTTTTAACGACCAAAAGGAGTTTTTGCGCGACATCTGCCCTTTTTGTGAACTCAACGACGCTCAGCTGGAACAGGCGATCCGGCATATCGAGATCGGCTTTTATCCCCAGGGGAGTGTTCCCGTCGACCTCGGCGCGCCGGCAGATCGCCTCTACCTGATCATCAAAGGGGAGGTCAAAGCATTCAACGCCCGCGACGAGCTTTTGCGTGTCTATCATGCCAAGGAGGGTTTTGATCCCGATGCCCTTATCGAAGGAAAATCACCTGCCCGCTACGAGGTGACTGAGGATCTCATCTGCTATGAGCTCCATGCCAGAGGCTTTATGGAGCTGTTTGAGAGCGATGAGGGATTTCGGCAGTTCTACCTGATGGACATGGTCGATCGGATCCATTACCTCAAAAAACATGCCCAGACCTCCGACCTGAGCTCGTTCATGGTCGCGCGCGTCAGCGACAGCTACCTCCATCCCCCCTGCATCGTCCCCGAAGAGACCCCCATCGTTGAGGCGCTTAAGCGCTCCGTCACCGCCAAAAGCTCCTCCATGGTGGTCCTCAAAGCGGGCGAATACGGCATTGTCACCGACAGCGACATCAAAAACATGCTCGCATCCGGCTCGCTTGACTTACAGGCTCCCATCGCGTCTATTGCGCATTTTCCGCTGATCGCGGTGGAGGAGGATGATTTTCTCTTCAATGTCTATCTCCAGTTGATCAGCCGCAACATCAAGCGGGTCGGGGTGATGCGCAACGGGGAACTTGTTGGCATGCTCGAACAGATCGATGTGCTCAGCTTCTTCGCCAACCACTCCCATCTCGTGACCGTCAAGATCGAAAAGGCCCGGGACATTGATGCCTTGCGCGAGGCGAGCATGGACTACCTCAACATCGTGCGGCGCCTCTATGCCCAGGGGGTCAAAGCCCGCTACATTGCCAAGCTCGTCTCGGAGATCAACCGCAAAGTCTTTGTCCGGCTCTTTGAGATGATCGTCCCTGCCGAACTCCAGCAGGAGTGCGCGCTGATCGTCATGGGCAGTGAGGGGCGGGGCGAACAGATCATCCGAACCGATCAGGACAACGCGCTTATTGTACGTGACGGGGTCGATGTCGCCCGGTTCCGCGAGCCGATGGCACAGCTGAGCGAGACACTGGTGCGTTTCGGCTACCCCCCCTGCGAGGGGAACATCATGGTCTCCAACCCCGACTGGTGCAAGTCACAGCACGACTACCGTGAGCAGATCGACCGCTGGATCGGCCATCCCGAGATGGAGAGTTTCATGGAGTTTGCGATCTTTTTCGATGCGCAGTGTGTCGCCGGGGATGCATCGCTCCTTGCAACACTCCGTGATGCGCTTTTTGGGCAGTTCAATCGCGACAACGACATCTACATGGCCCGCTTTGCCCAGTTGACAACCCTGTTTGAGACACCGGTGGGATTTTTCAGCACCTTTCTCCACCGGGATCGACGGATCGATCTGAAAAAAGCAGGGATCTTTCCCATCGTGCAGGGGATACGCTCTCTGGCGCTGCGCCACGCCATTCCTCAGCTCTCGACGGTGGAGCGGATCAAACAGCTCCATCGGGACGGGGTGCTCGATGAGGCGATGGCCCGGGAGCTGGTGGAGGCATTCGAGATTCTCTTCTATCTTCGCCTGACGCAGCAACTCGAGGCGATCCAGCGGAGCGAAGAGGCTGACAACACCGTCACCACCGATCACCTGACCAAGATCCAGCGTGATCTGCTCAAAGATTCGCTCCAGATCGTTGAGAAGTTCAAAAAGCAGATCGTGCGCCAATTCGGACTGGAGAACCTCGGATGATCACCGCACTCAAGCAGCGCCTCAACCGCCGACGGCTTTGGGATACGCGCTATACCTATCTCTTCGACCCGCCTGCCAACGAGGAGGAGGTGGTGGTACTCGATACCGAAACCACCGGTCTTGATCCCAGGCGTGATGCCATTCTCTCGATCGGAGCGGTCGTTGTCCGGGAGGGGAAGATCCAGATGAATCAGACGTTTGAACGCTTTTTGAAACCTGAGCAGGCCATCAGCGAGGAGAGCATCAAAATCCACCATCTCCGTGCCTGCGACCTGGAGGAGGGCGAACGTCCCGAAACGGTCATCCCCGATCTGCTGG
>CAYSQV010000123.1:0-4490 GCA_964433295.1 uncultured Nitratifractor sp.
GGCCGCTGCCGGTGACCCCGGCATAGGCGACGAGATAGAGGAATTTGCGGGCATCCCGGGCGATCATGGCGATCCGTTCGGGGGTGTCGGTGGGGGCGATGAAATCAATCAGATGCAGTCGGGCATCTTCGATGAGCGGTTTGTAGGGGCGCGCCTCTTCATATGGCAGGTCGGGGATGATAAATCCCCCTACCTGTGCTTCCCGGGCTTTGGCGATGAAAAGGTCCATCCCTTTGTGATAGAACGGATTAAAATAGCCCATCCATAGCGTATCGATCATGGGACCGATCTCGCGGGAGACTTCAAAAAGATCTTCCAGGGTGAAACCCTGCTGCAGCGCGAGGAGGTTGGCCCGTTCGATCACCGGCCCGTCGGCGACTGGATCGGAGAAAGGGATGCCCATCTCAAGGGTATCGACTCCCGCTTCGTGCAGGGCGAGTGCCAGATCGACGGTGAAGTACTTGTCGGGAAAGCCGGTGGTGATATAGGCGACGAGTTTTTTCATGAATCAAGTCTTTGTGATTGGTTTTTGTGATATTATACTTTTTTTAGATAAAATGAGCCAACGAAAGCGACGGCGGAAGACCGCACACAAGAAGGACATCATGAGTATCCATACGCCCCGGATCGACACCAAGGTCAATGTCAACACCATCACCCGGATGAAAGGGCAGGAGTTGATCACAATGATCACCGCATACGACGCACTGTTTGCCGGATTGTTCGACGGCGAGGTGGAGATGATTCTCGTCGGCGACAGCCTCAATATGAGTTTTTTGGGCAAAGACGATACCCTGAGTGCGACGATGGATCAGATGATCTACCATACCCAGGCGGTGTGCAACGGCGCTCAGCGACCGCTGATCGTGTTTGATATGCCGTTTGGATCGTATCTTTCGACCGAGCAGGCACTCCAAAATGCGGCGCGGGTCTACCGGGAGACCTGTGCCCAGGCGATCAAGATCGAAGGGGGTGCCGAAAAGGCAGAGATGGTGCGTGCCCTTAGCGCGCACGGTATAGCTGTGGTGGCCCACATCGGCCTCAAGCCCCAGTCGGTCAGAGCCGAAGGGGGTTATCGCATCGTCGGCAAAGACGCGGCGGGCGTTGAGCAGCTGTTGCACGATGCCCGGGCCCTGGAAGAGGCGGGTGCCTTCGCGATAGTGCTGGAGGGGATGAAGGCCGAGGCGGCCCGCCGCATTACCGAACAGCTGACCATCCCGACAATCGGGATCGGTGCGGGCAATGTCACCGACGGACAGGTATTGGTGTGGAGCGACATGTTTGGCTTTTTTGAGGCGTTCAAACCCAAATTTGTCAAACAGTACCTCGACGGTGCCGCACGGATCCGTGAAGGATTGGCCCGCTACCGTGATGAAGTCAAGGGGCGTGCATTTCCGGATGAGGAGCACACCTACTGATGGAACGGATGGTTGAGATCGAGCGCTTCGACGGGGAGGCATCGTACGAGATCAGTCTGCGCCCGAGCTCCTGGGAGGAGTACATCGGGCAGGAAAAGATCAAAAAAAACCTCAAAGTATTTATCGAAGCGAGCCGCAAACGGAAAGAGGCACTCGACCATATCCTCTTTTTCGGTCCTCCGGGACTGGGCAAAACCACCCTGGCCAATATCATTGCCACGCAGATGGAGGCCAACATCAAAACCACCGCCGCGCCCATGATCGAAAAGTCAGGAGACCTGGCCGCATTGCTGACCAACATTGAGGAGGGGGATATCCTTTTCATTGATGAGATCCACCGGATGAGTCCGGCGATCGAGGAGATTCTTTATCCGGCGATGGAGGATTTCCGTCTGGATATCATTATCGGCAGCGGGCCGGCGGCGCAGACGGTCAAAATCGATCTACCGCGTTTTACCCTGATCGGGGCGACCACGCGGGCAGGAATGCTCTCCAACCCGTTGAGGGAGCGGTTTGGGATGCATTTTCGGATGCAATTTTATACCCCCGGGGAGCTGGGAAAAATCGTCGAACAGGCTGCCGAGAAACTTGACAAACCTGCCCGTCCCGATGCGGCGCAGGAGATCGCCCGGCGCAGCCGCGGAACTCCCCGGATCGCGTTGCGGCTGCTGCGGCGGGTACGGGATTTTGCCGAGGTGGAGGATGAGCGCGAGATCACGCTGGAGCGTACGCGGTTTGCCCTCGATGAGCTGGGGGTCAACGGGATCGGTTTTGACGAGCAGGATCTTCAGTTGCTGGAACTGCTGATCTCTGCCAAAGGCAAACCGATGGGCCTCTCGACCATCGGTGCGGCTTTGAGTGAGGACGAAGGGACCATTGAGGAGGTGCTTGAACCCTATCTCATCGCCAACGGGTACATCGAACGGACCGCGCGCGGCCGGGTCGCCACACCCAAAACCTATGAACTGTTCCGGCTCACGCCGCCGCAGCAGACACAAGGAGATCTTTTTGGATAGAACAAACGGCATTATTATGATCCTTTTTGGCGTAGCGGTCTGGGCGGCTTTTAGCATCTATCAGCCCTTTTTGCTTCCGATCAGTGTGGCGGCGTTGCTGGTGATGGCCACCTCCAACCTCACCAGCTACCTGGTCTCCAGGCTTCATTCCAACAAGTTGGGTACTTTGGTGGCCACTGTTTTGCTCTTTGTTTTGATGGTTGCGCCTATCATATATATTGCGACGACCGGAGTGGCATATGCCAGCCATATAGATAAAGCCACAATACATCACATCGTTGCCAAGATCAAAGAATTTACACACGATATTCCTTATATATCAGGATGGGCGGATGAGTATCTCCAGGGTGACAAGATCGCCGGCCATATCAAGCAGGGCACGCTGTATGTGACCAAAATGGGCGGCGCAGGATTGGGCTTTTTGAAAGAAGTTGGACTGGTGATCACTTTCTATGCAATTATCAATTATTACAGTGAGCGTTTTTTTACGCTGATTCAATCCTTGCTGCCGGTGTCGTTTCAGCGTAGTGAAAAAATGATCTCTGAAGTGGCTTCTACAATGGAGGTAGTTTTTTATTCGATTGTGGTCACGGCGATCTTTGAGGGATTTTTGTTTGGGATATTTGTGAGTTATTTCGGCTTTAATGGTCTGGTGTTCGGGGTGATCTACGGATTTGCGTCGTTGATCCCGATCGTAGGAGGCGCTATCGTGTGGGTGCCGCTGTCGCTGTATGCGTGGAGTGAAATGGACAACCAGACGGCCCTGACGATCGCTCTGTATTCGGTGATCGTGATCTCGATCATTGCCGATACGTTCGTCAAACCGATCATTATCAAAGTGATGAAAGAAGATCTGCTCGAAAACACCACAAGCATCAACGAGTTTGTCATCTTTTTCTCGATCCTGGCGGGAATGGGGAGCTACGGATTCTGGGGAATGATTCTCGGGCCGGCGATCACGACTTTTTTGTTCGCTACGGCCAAGATCTACATCGAATACAATCAAACACAGCAGGCCAAAAAAGCCCAACAGCTTCGCGGAGACTAATCGAGGAATTTCTCCTCTTTCATCTCTTTTTCGTCGACATACTCACGGTAGAGCAGTGCCAGACCCATGGTGGCGACGACAACCACAGCGGCGGTGATACTGACTTTGATAAAATTTTCCCAGGAGATGCTCTCTCCCCAGAGCCAAACCAGCAAAAAAACAGCATACAGCGCAAACACGGTTCCGGAGATGATGCTGGCGATTTTCATGATCTTCATACAGGATTCCTCTCTTTTTTCAAGATAACAACATACCCTTCGCGCTTCCAAAAGAGCAGCATGCGGCGGATATCTTTCTCCATGGTGACCACCTCCCATCCCTCCGAAGCGTTGGCATTGAGAAACTCGGTGAAACGGATGGGATTGATCTTGGATTGGCCCAGCAGGAGCGAGCCGAGCATCCCTTCCTGATAGATGACGACTTTGTAGTGTGTCATGGTGTCCCTTCTGTTGGAGTGGGGTATTATACCATTGTTATGCTATCCGTGGTATGATATGCATTATTTTTTTGGAGCCGTTGGATGAACATATTGATTATCGAGGACGACCCTGAGTTGTCGATGATTTTGACGAATTATCTCGAGAAGTACGACATGAAAGTGATCAGTGCGGAGGATCCCTACCTGGGGCTTTCTCTCCTGACGCAGAACCCGATCGATCTGGTGATTCTCGATCTGACGCTGCCGGGAATGGACGGACTGGAGGTGGTGGAGAAGATCCGCGCCGAATCCAATGTCCCCATCATCATCTCCTCGGCGCGCGATGACATCACCGACAAGGTGATCGGGCTGGAGCGCGGCGCGGACGATTATATGCCCAAACCCTACGATCCCCGTGAGCTTGTCACCCGTATCAAAACCATCCTGCGCCGTACCGGCGCCTCCAAAGAGAGTGCCTCTGCAGAAGAAGAGACGGTGTTTGATGTCGATACCAGGGGGAGAGTGATTCTCTTCCGCGGGCGGCCGCTCGACCTGACTGCGGCGGAGTTTGATGTGCTCTCGATGCTGGT
>CAYSQV010000124.1:0-4437 GCA_964433295.1 uncultured Nitratifractor sp.
GCTTGCACGACGCGGAGCTCAGATCGTATTGATGCCGACAGATGATGATTTCAAGCAGGATCCTCTCTTCCCGTGGTACCATGCGAGTGATGCGCTTTTTCGGGCGGTGGAGCATCGGATCGCGTTTGCAACGGCGACGACCAACGGTGTGAGCATACTGGCCGATCCCTATGGGCGTATTGTGGCACACAGCGGCGTCAATCGCCAGGAGGTGATCCACGGTCGGCTCTTTGTCACCGATTCGGGGACATTCTATACCCGCTGGGGCAATTGGTTTGGATGGTTGATGGTAGCGTTCTTTATCTATTTATGCTATACTTTCCTTGCAAATAAAAATTATCCACAAAAGGAAAAACCATGATCGTGACCAACAAAGCTCCCGATTTCACCGCTACGGCTGTCCTCGCGGACGGCTCCATCGTTGAGGATTTCAACCTCTACGACAACCTGGGTCCCAACGGGGCGGTTCTCTTTTTCTATCCGCTTGACTTCACCTTTGTCTGTCCTTCGGAGATCATTGCGTTCTCTCACCGTTACGAAGAGTTCCAAAAACGCGGCATCAACGTCATCGGCTGCTCGGTCGACAGTCAGTACAGCCACTACGCCTGGCGTGAGACTGCGATCAACGACGGGGGAATTGGCCGGATCAATTTCCCGCTGGTAGCGGACCTGAACAAGCAGATTGCCCGGGATTACGATGTTCTGCTTGATGAATCGGTCGCGCTGCGCGGATCGTTCCTGATTGACAAAGACGGCACCGTCCGCCATGCCGTGATCAACGACCTTCCTCTGGGGCGCAACGAGGATGAGATGCTGCGCATGGTCGATGCGATGCTGTTTACCAACGAGCACGGCGAAGTATGCCCGGCCGGATGGCAGCCGGGGGATGAAGGGATGAAAGCGAGCACCGAAGGGGTCGCCGATTACCTTGCCAAACACGCAGAGGAGCTCTAAGGCATTTGCCTTGGGGGTATGCCGATGAGTGATTTTGCCAGACTGCTTAAAACCCATGAGCTCAAAGCCACGTTTCAGCGGATGAGCATCCTCGCCGTGATCGAGCGGGGAGGGCACCTCGATGTCGATGAAATTTACGGCGCGGTCCGGGAAGCGCACCCGACCATTTCACTGGCAACCGTATACAAAAACATCATTACCATGGTCGAACGGGGGGTCCTGATCGAAGTGCCCATCGTCGGGCACAAGTCCAAGTACGAAATCCGCAAAGAGGAACATCTTCATCTGATTTGCCGGGAGTGTGGTCATGTGGTCGATGAGGCGCTGGATGATCTCTTGATTCAAGAGACCCGGGGGGTTGCCCGCAAGCGGGCGTTTGCCCTGGAGAACCGCCAGGTCAATCTCTACGGTGTCTGTTCGGCCTGCCAGCAACAAAAGGCATCCTGAGGGACGTTTCCGGTTATTACCATGAGCCGACACCCCCGCCGCCTCCGCCGCCTCCGGCAAAACTTCCACCACCGCTGAATCCGCCGCTCTCTGAGGCCGGCGGGCTCATCTGACTCTCCACCGCGTGGGTAAAATCGTTTATATGGCGCATATCTCCATCGTACCAGACTGGCTGGGGCACATCCAAAACATCGTAAAAGTTGATCCAGTGTTTGTTGTGTCCAAACAAAACGGCGTAGGGGAGACCGCGGTCGAGATAGTGCGGATCCTGCCTGAGGAAACGTCGGATACGATCCTTCTCGACCCGCTTCATGAAATCGCTGTACCCGAGCAGATAGTGATATGCCCGTAAGCCTTTGGGAGTGAATCGGCCGATTTGACGATAAAAATACCACAGAGCGCCCCCCACGACCGGCAGCAGGATCGCCGGGGAGGTCAGCAGCTGCATCGGATTGGACAAGCTGCTGAGGAACGTGCCGAAACTGACCGAACTGATCGAGAGCCACAGCAGGGCAAAAAAGATGCCTGCAAGGGCACGGCGGGTGATCGATCCGATCAACAGGCGCAGACCGATACCCAAAAAAAGACCCATCAGGGGGATGATAAACATGGCCTGAGGATGGACAGTGTGGTAGGTGGCATAGAGGGCCAGGGCGGCGATGACCGCTCCGACGGTTCCGCCCCGAATGAGGAAATTTTTGCGTGCCTTGCGCGGGTCTTCATGCATGTATCCCTGCGCGCTGCTCCAGGTATAGAGGGTCGCATTGAGACCCTCGAGTCGGCGGTTGAGCTCTTCGGCTCGCTGGGCATCGTTGGCGCGGATGCGGTAGGTCTCTGTTTTTGAAAAAAGTACGCGGGTGAGCAGCTCGAACTGATCGGTGCTCAGCGCACCTTTTTCAACAGGTTTGTCGGTGCGGCGGAGGATCGTACCGCCAAACTCGATGGTCAGGTACCCCAGGGCGGCCAGCTCGAGAATGGCAGCGGAGAGATCTTTTTTGTCTGCAAATTTGTCGAAGATCAGTCCCGACTGGAGCAGGCTGAGATCTTTGGGGGGATAGTACTGGGGCGGATAGGAGGTGATCCGATCCTGGGCACCGTAGCGTCTGGCCAGTTGCCAGATGAACAACAAAAAAGCCATCCCCGCTCCCCAATGCCAGCGTTCCAGCAGCTTTCCAAACCTGCCAGCCGATTGGGGGGCACGCTCTGCGAGAAGTCCCGCCGGATAGTTGGCCTCGACGGTCAAGGCCTCGTGCGGGGCGAGTTGTGTTGCCTCGAAGCGTACACGGTGTCGGTCGATCCATTGGTAATCCGCGCGGGCATCGGTCGATCCGTAGGTGCCGGTATAGACGGCGATCCGCACCGTCTCCTGATCGAGAGAAGGGGGAAGAATCAGCTCCGCAACCGCATGGCGGGTAGGGACACTGGAGCCCGCACCTACGGCATTCCACCGTATCGCTTCCATTCCGGAGAGGGCAGAGGGGAGGACCCCCTGCCGAATATCGTATTCGAGGGTATAGGTGTGGCGGGCCGTGACGCTTTTGTGGGGATCTCCGATCCGGTAGCGGACCGTTTTCCCGGCAGTTCTTGAGGTGAGAGTACGCTCCGTGTAGGGGACAGGATGCCCATCCATCTGGACGGAGAAGCGGCTGAGGCCCAGAGGGATCTCTTGCGCGTATCGACTGGTTTTGATCGTCAGGGGAATGTCCCGGAATATCCCGTGACGTGACCGGTCGCCAAAATCATAGATGATCGTTTCGCGGACATGCAGCGCACCGGAGGGGTGGACGGTGATGGTGGTATGATACTTATCGATCGCTTCGGCATGCACGGAGGCCGCCGCCCCAAAGAAAAAGAGCGTCAGCGCAGTAAAAAAGCGCCCCATATCGGATCAGTCCAGATTGATCGTGGGCATCTGTTTGACAGCATCAGCCTGAGACTCCTCAAGCTCGAAATAATCACGCGGAGCAAAGTGGTATTTCTGGGCGACAAGTACATCGGGGAAAGATTTGAGCTTGGCGTTGTAGTCCCGGACGATGGCGTTGTAGTATCGGCGGGCGTTTTGGATCGTATCCTCGATGGCACTGAGTTCGCCCTGGAGATTGAGGAACTGCGTGTCGGCTTTGAGCTCGGGATAGGCTTCGGCCAACGCAAAGAGTTTGCCCAGTGAAGCCCCGAGAAGCCCTTCGGCCGCACTTTTTTCCGCCGGCGTGTGTGCCGACTGAGTCTGCTGGCGGGCCTGGATGACTTTTTCGAGGGTGCCGGCTTCGTAGTTTTTATACCCTTTGACCACTTCGACTAGGGAAGGGATGAGATTGTATCGGCGTTTGAGCTGAACATCGATGTCCGACCATGCCGCATCGATGCCGGCCTGGAGGGAGACGAATTTGTTGTAAATGGCGATGAGGTAGGCGAGAAGACCTACGACAACCAGCAACAGGATGGTAAAGGCATTCATGAGGTGTTCCTTTTGGGGCTCTTGATACGGTCATTATACCGAAAAAAAGTCATTCGGTCGCCTCAAGGCTCCCTTCGGTACAGACAATGACATCGGTGGTCTTGTCAAATTTCTCGACACACTTGATCGTCACATCGAGGTAGGTCATTTCGCTCTCGAGTGAGGTGAGGATGGTCTGTTTGGTTGCAGGGGTCCAGGGATCGTAGGTGAAATTCTCTGTTTTGTCTCCCAGTGCCTCATCGACACGGTTGATCGGCTCGATGCACGCCTGGGCTGCACGGGATTCGTTGGCATCGGCGATACATTTTTTGGCCTGATCAAGTGCGATTCTGAGTTTGGGAAGGAGGCGTTTTTGTTTGGCCAGATAGCGCTTGCCCAGGACATTGATCACCTCTTTTTCCTGTTCGGGAGAGAGGGTCTGATTGGCATCGTTCAGGTCGATCGCCATCCCTTTGAGGGCACGGTGGAGATCCTCGATCGCGGCCAGGTAATCCTCGCTGCGGGTCTTGGCAGAGGCATTGGTCGGATAGTCGTCGTCGATGACGATGGGGAAGCGGGGGAGGGCAAACTCACTCTCCTTG
>CAYSQV010000125.1:0-4424 GCA_964433295.1 uncultured Nitratifractor sp.
GTCGGGCATCCGGGAGAAGGGGAGCGTGAGTGGACCGAGGCGATGGCCCGGATAGATGACCTGCCGTTGACCCATATTCACGCGTTTACCTATTCGCGGCGTGAGGGCACCGCGTCTGCCGGGATGCGCGATATCGTGCGCGGGGACATCGCCAAAGCCCGCCACCGGGAGCTGACCGAGCGGATCGCGGCGAAGAATCTCGCTTTCCGCCGGGCACACACGCAGGACCTGACCGTGCTGGTCGAAGGGGGTGGCGATGGTGTCTACAACGGACTCGATCAGTACTTCAACCGGGTGCGGATCGTATCCAATGAGGATCTGGGCGGCGAATGGATCACCCTGATGGAAGTCGATCCATTGCCGGAGGGGAATCGGGCGATTTACAAATAAACCGTTTTGTGGTATCCTATTTGGGAAGGAGCAGTACAAATTATGAAGAGGAATAACGGTATGACCAACATCGTCATCACCGGCTGCAGTACCGGGATCGGGCTGGCCACGGCCAAATATCTCAAAGACCGTTTTATCCGTGTCTACCCTACTGCACGCCGTAGCGAAGACGTTGAGATGCTTCGTGGACTGGGATTTGAGCATGCGATGCAGCTGGATGTGCGCGATCCGGAACAGATTGCCGCGGTGATTGAGGCGGTACGCGAGAAGGACGGCCATATTGATGCCTGGTTCAACAACGCCGGCTACGGTCAGATGGGAGCGGTGGAGGATGTCCCTACCGAGGCGCTTCGGGAGCAGTTTGAGACCAATGTTTTCGGCCTGCATGAGTGTACGCGGCAGATCGTCCCGGTGATGCGCGCGCAGGGCTACGGCAAGATCATCCAGCACAGTTCGGTGCTGGGGCTGGTCGCTTTGCCTTTTCGGGGTGCCTACAACGCCAGCAAATATGCGGTCGAAGGTCTGGCCGATACGATGCGCCAGGAACTGGCCGGTACCGATATCCATGTGGTCCTCCTCAATACCGGACCCATCACGAGCAAATTTCGTGAAAATGCTGTGGCCACACTGGATCGTCTCGATACCGACGGTTCGGTCTTTGCCGACAAATACGCCTCCAGCCGGGGTGGTACGTCGAGGCGGGTTCCCTTCGGCGAAGGGCCCGAATCGGTGGCCCGAGTGGTCTATGAGATCCTGGCTGCTGATCGGCCCAAACCCCGCTACTATATCACCAAAGCGACCTGGCTGCTCGGCTTTGCCAAACGGATACTCAGTACCCGGGGAGTGGACTGGCTGGCGCGGAGGATATGATTGGATGTTGAATGTTGGATATCTCAGCGCTCAACGCTAAGATCTAAATGCTTTTTTAAAGGAGAAAAGAATGGACACGATAAAGATCGGTGTCGTTACCACGAGCGATCGGGCTTATGCCGGGATCTATGACGACATCTCGGGCAAGGCGATCATGGAGACGATGGGGGAGTACCTTCAGAACGAGGTGGAGTACGCGTACCGCTGCATCCCCGACGAGCAGCCCCTCATCGAAGCGACGCTGGTGGAACTGGCCCGGGACAAAAAATGTGACCTTGTCGTCACCACCGGGGGCACCGGCCCTGCGCCGCGTGATGTAACGACCGAAGCGACGCTGGCGGTGTGCCAGAAGATCCTCCCCGGATTTGGGGAGCAGATGCGGGCCGCGAGTCTGCTGCATGTCCCTACCGCCATCCTTTCCCGTCAGACAGCGGGGATCTGTCACGAATCGCTCATCATCAATCTCCCCGGTAAGCCCAAAGCGATCCGGGAGTGCCTCGACGCGGTCTTTCCGGCCGTACCCTACTGCGTCGATCTGATCGGCGGCAGCTATATGGAGACCGATGAGACGGTGATCAAAGCCTTCCGCCCCAAAGGAAAATAATGTACGAAATGATCGAGAAAAAATTTGATGAGATCTATGCGGAGCTCACCCGCGAGGTGATGACCATCCTCAATGACGAATCACTGGACAAAAAACAGACCAACCTGCGGATGAAACCGTTGACCAACACCAAAATCATCCTCCAAAACGCTCTGGAGAGCATTCAGCTTGTCCAGGAAGCGGGCAACGAGGCGATCCGGAAGGGGTGACTAACCCCACCTGAAGTATAATTACACATACCAAACCACAAGGAATCTTCCATGACTCTCAAAGCCGCCGTCAATGGCACCGGCCGCATTGGCCTGATCGCCATCAAGATCCTCACCGAGCGTAGCGATACCGAACTGGTTGCTATCAACACCACCGCATCGCTGGAGATGCTGGCTTATCTGCTCACATACGACACCGTCCATCGCGGTGCCGAGGTGGATATCGTCGACGACAAAACCCTGCGTATCAACGGGACAAACGTCCATGTCTTCAGCGAGCGGGATCCCGAAAAACTCGACTTTGGCAGCAAAGGGGCCGAAGTGGTGCTGGAGTGTACCGGGGTGTTTCTGACCACCGAAAAAGCCAAACCGTTTCTCAAAAACGGGGTCAAGCGTGTCGTTATGTCGGCCCCGGCCAAGGACGATACCCCGACCTTTGTGTTGGGCATCAATACCGATAGTTATGCCGGTCAGCCGATCGTCTCCAATGCCAGCTGTACCACCAACGCGCTGGCTCCCGTGTGCAAGGTGCTCGATGAGGCATTTGGGATCGAGAACGGCTTGATGACCACCATCCACTCGTACACCAACGACCAGAACCTCCTCGATGTCAAGCATGCCAAAGATTTCCGTCGGGCCCGCGCCGCGGCGGTCAATATGATCCCCACAACCACCGGAGCGGCCAAGGCGATCGGTCTGGTGATGCCCCATCTCAAAGGCAAGCTCAACGGCTACGCTATGCGGGTGCCTACCACCGATGTCTCGGTGGTCGATCTGACGGTCAATCTCAGAAAAGAGGTAACCAAAGAGCAGATCAATGCGGCCTTTGAGGCGGCAGCCCAGGGGGACTTCGCCGGACTGATCGAAGTCGATTACGACAAACGGGTCTCAAGTGACTTCGTCGGATCGGCCTACAGCACGACGGTTGCGCCGGACATGACCAGCGTGGTCGATGGGCACACGGTCAAAGTGCTGGCATGGTACGACAATGAATGGGGCTATACCGAACGTCTGGTCGATATGGCGCTCTTTGTGACGGCCGACTGAGCGGGGGCCGGAAACCCCGGGGGTTAATCCCCCTTTAACTCCTTTTGTGTACAATTCCCGTCATCTCAATTGATAAAGGTACTCAAAATGAAGAAAATACTCATTGGAATCCTCCTGCTGGTTGTCATCGGTATAGGGGGACTCTTCCTCATCAACGGCCAAAGCCATTACGATCCGACCCGATACAGCCTCACCGTTACCCCGGAGGACAAACCTTTTGGGATCGGCTCGACAATCGCATTTACGCTTCCCGATCAGTTTGACCGCCCGCAGCATCTGTCGGCCGATACGCAGAAACTGATTTTTGTCTTTACCAAGCCCACCGGGCATATTTTCCGCTCCTGGATGGCCTATCACGATACGGCCGATTATCTTGCCCAACACAAGATCACGGCTGTCGCCGACGTCAGTGCCATGCCCACGGTGATTCTCAATACCTTCGCGATGCCCGATTTTCGTAAAAGCAAATACAGCATTGAGCTCATTTACGACAAGCAGATGGCCGCCCGCCTCAAAGAGGGACAGGCAGTAGACAAAGTGATCATCATGAGCCTTGATCATGGCCGTGTCATCGCGATCGATCATGCCGCTTCGGTCGAGGAGATGAACAAGCTTTTAACAAATACCTAACAATTGTTAGGTACCGGGGAGTGAACGTCGGCTATACTGTTGCCCAAAAAGGAGTGACCGATGCCGACGCAACTTGCTGCATGGCTTTTTGTCCCCCGTACGGGCGCACCGGCACGCAAGGCGTGCCATTGCTCACAGATTTTCCTGCGTCGGACGCTCCATCTGTTTCGCTTTCTCAAAACGTTCATCGTCAAGACCTATCCCACCCGCCAAACCAAGACCGGTATTGCTCCCCCTTTCTCTCTGTGACCGACCCGAATAGACTTTTTGGATGCCTTTGAGGCCCATCATACACGACAGAGATACCAAGGAAAAACCATGCACACCTATGTCACCGGATTTCCCCGCATCGGGGAGCAGCGCGAACTGAAATTCGTGCTGGAAAAATATTGGAGAGGAGAAGTCGACCGCAGGGAGGTCGATGCAGTCGCTGCCACGCTGCGTGCCCGTCATTGGCGCTACCAGCAGGAAGCCGGCATCAAGGCGATCAGTATCAACGACTTTTCGCTCTATGACAACACGCTTGATATGATCGTCGCGCTGGGGATCGAACCGGAAAACTATCTTGAAATCGAGGACGATCTGGATCGCTATTTTGCAATGGCGCGCGGGAACAAGACCCACCCGGCACTGGAAATGACCAAATGGTTCAATACCAACTACCACTACATTGT
>CAYSQV010000126.1:0-4333 GCA_964433295.1 uncultured Nitratifractor sp.
GGCCATGCAGTCGCTCAGATCCAAGAAGGGGATAATCAGCTGGAGATCCCGGCCGGAGCCGTCATCTTTCCACAGGCCGCTTTTGCTGTTGGAGTCGGTGGCGAGCAGATAGGTTTTGCCTTTGAATTTGGCAATGGCCTTTGTGTATCTGGATCGTAAGGGGGCGGGTAGAGTGTTGAGATCTCCTATGCGTTCGGTTGTCCCGTCGGGCATGCCATCGGTGACCCATGGCTCAATGCCGGCAGAAGGATCACTGAAAGGGAGGATGACTTTTTGGCGCTTGGGCGTTTGCGCGGGGGTCGGATCGGGGGCGGGGGGTGTCGGCCGGGAGCCATTGTTTTCTGAAGGGGTTGTTTCTGTCTCCTCCGAAGCGGCATCCTTCCCGCCGCAGCCGGTTGCCAGAAGAAGCGTGAAGGCCAGAATACCAAAGTAAATTATCATACGTTTCATAAATACCCTTTGTTGAATAGAGAGGAAATGATAGCAGAATAAACGGCAAAGAGACTGAAAGGGGAGCTCGGACGGTGACAAGAGCCTCTCGTGATGTAAACAAAAGGGAGAAGCTCAAAAAAACAGGAAGTTTAAGATAGAAAGCGTAACAAAAAACATGTTTAGAAGGTCAAGCCCAACCTTCTGATAGTGACAGTATAACAAGGAGGTGTTAATCGTTGACCAATGGATGGTGAACGGATCGTTAATGCAGGGAGCCTTGCTGCGGGAGCAGTTTTTTCATTTCGGCGAAACAGCCGCTGTGAAGCCGTTTGAGCTCTTCGATTGCGTCGATCAGGAGGGGGGTTGCCTGATCAAGAGGGAGCATGAGACTGTCGCGAATGGTCTGGATGACGGGGTAACGAATCGGATCGGATGCTTTGAGGAACCGGCTGAGCGTCGGTGTTTGGATCAAAGAGGGCGCCAGCGCACCAAAATGGATATGCGGAAATTCTACAGCGTAGAGTTCGATCAGGGCATTGAGTGTGGCTTTGGAGATGGCGAAGGCACCAAATCCCGGGTGATTGAATCGTGCCGGGCTGGCGCTGAGTGCGACGATCTGCTCTACATGGGCATGCCCCAGAAGTGCGTCGATCACATTTTTGTGAGACCAGACATTGATGTCCATGGTGTGCCGCATCTCTTCGAGGGTCGTTTCGGTCATGTCACGCAGGGGAGGATAGATCGCGGCATTGAGAATGGCGAGATCAAAAGAGCGTTTGTGGACAAATTCGTAGAGGGTATCGAGTACAAGGTCGGCATCACTGAGGTCGATGGGGACAAAGGAGAAACGGGGGTGGGAGATCAGCGATTTGTTCTCCCGCAATCCGATTGCAAAGACCTGATCGCCACGGCGGATGTACTCTTCGGCCAGTCCACGACCAATGCCGCTGCTGACACCGGAGATGAAAACGGTTTTCATGCAGTCCCTTTCTCTGATCCTGACACCCTGAAACATCCTGCGCCGGATATGGTATACTGGCATGCACAGTTTGGATGTCGATGCGGGTATTTTTGTGCAGAAGCATCATACTATAAATGGAGACCAAATGTCAAAAAAGACGGGAAACATTGTACTGATCGGATTTATGGGTGTAGGCAAAGGTACCACCGCCCGGGCGTTTGCCAAACGTTACGGAGTGTACAACATCGACACCGACGACCTGATCGAATCCAAAACAAACAAAGAGGTCAAAGCGATCTTTGCCAAAAAGGGCGAAGCGCATTTCCGGGCACTGGAGCAGGAGACCGCCGACTGGATCGAACAGAGCGTGACCGACACACTCATCAGCTGTGGCGGTGGGTTTTATCAGGTGAGCAATCTAAACAAACTTGGCACCGTTGTGCTGCTCGATGCGTCGTTTGAGTGGATTCACAACCGACTCAAAACAGCCAAAAACTCCAAAGAAAAACTGGCAAAACGCCCGCTGTTTTCCGAACCGAAAAAAGCGAAAAAACTCTACAAAGAGCGGGAAAAAGCCTACAAAAGTGTCGCCGATGTGGTCGTGAATGTCGAGGGGAAGAGCCGCGATGAGATCTGCGACGAGATCGCAAAAAAGTGCGGAGTCTAACCCGCCCCTTACAGAGATTTTATTATAATACCCCAACTTGAAACAGTGAGGTACCATGCAAGGATTTGAAGCCTATTTGCGTGACCATCTTCCCTCTGCCAAGACCTTTCACCCGGTCTACAATGAGGCGATGGCTGACATGTTGCTCGCCGGGGGCAAGCGGTTTCGGCCGATGCTATTGCTGCGGATCGTGGAGGCGTATGAGCCGCTGCTGGTGGAGTCAGCCTACGCGCCGGCGCTGGCTCTGGAGATGTTCCACACCTATTCGCTGATCCACGATGATCTGCCGAGCATGGATGACGCGGCGCTGCGTCGGGGGCATCCGACGCTTCACACTACCTATGATATTCCTACGGCGATTCTTGTGGGGGATGCGCTCAATACCCATGCGTTTCTGGTGATCGCCCGCGCAGCTTTTCGGGAGGATATTCGGATCAAACTGGTCGAGATCCTGGCCCGGGACGGCGGGATCAGCGGGATGGTGCTGGGGCAGGCGATCGATCTCTATTTCGAGAACGATCCGCTCACCCTCGAGCAAGTCAAAGAGCTGCATCGCAACAAGACCGCCAAACTGATCGCAGCCAGTATGCTGATGGGCGCGGTGATTGTCGGACTGGACAAAGCCGCACAGGATGCGCTGTACGATTTTGGGATCGATCTGGGATTGCTGTTTCAGATACAAGACGACATCATCGACGAGACCCAGAGCGAAGAGGAAGCGGGCAAAACCACCGGCAACGACAGCGACAAAAACAGCTTTGTCACTCTCCTCGGGCTGGAACAGAGCATTGCCGAAGCCAATCGGCTGGCGCAGGATCTTGGGGATCGATTTGCCGAATTTGACCCCCGGCTCCAAAGCGCACTGCGTCCACTGATGGATCAATACCTTAACCGACACAAACAATAAATACTCCAAAGGAACAACCCCATGCCCCAAAACGACAATACACTCCGCAAAAAAATGGCCGATACGATCCGCTTCCTCGCTGCCGATATGGTGCAGCAAGCCAACTCCGGTCACCCGGGAGCTCCCATGGGTCTGGCCGACATCGCCGTGGTGCTCAGTGAACATTTGCGCCACAACCCGGCCAACCCCCAGTGGCTGGGTCGGGATCGGCTGGTCTTTTCCGGTGGACACGGAACCGGGCTGATCTACTCGCTGCTGCATCTGTGGGGATACGATGTGAGCCTGGAGGATTTGAAAAACTTCCGCCAGCTCGACTCCAAAACCCCCGGCCACCCCGAGTACGGCCATACCCCCGGGATCGAGATCACTACCGGACCGCTGGGGCAGGGGATCGCCAACGCGGTGGGGTTTGCGATGGCCGCAGCATATACCGCCAACGTGGTCAACTCCGACACCTGCAGGCTGATCGACCACAAGACCTACTGCCTCGTCGGAGACGGGGATCTCGAAGAGGGGATCAGCTACGAGGCCTGCTCGCTGGCAGGGCATCTGGGATTGAAGGACCTCATCGTCATTTACGACAGCAACCGCATCACCATCGAGGGGGACACCTCGGTGGCGTGGAGTGAGGATGTGGCGAAGCGATTCAAAGCACAAAAGTGGAACGTGCTGGAGATCGACGGGCACGACTACGACGCGATCGATGGGGCCATCACCGCGGCCAAAGCAGCCGACAAACCGACCCTCATCATCGCCGATACCACCATCGGCAAAGGAGCGGTAGGGCTGGAAGGCAGCCACGAAACCCACGGTGCACCGCTGGGCGAGGAGGTGATCCGTGCCTCCAAGAAAGCGGCCGGTTTCCCCGAGGAGGAGACTTTCTATATCCCCGACGAAGTGCTCGCCGCTTTCCGCTGTGCCGTTGAAGAGGGGGAGCTGAATGAGCGGGAGTGGAACCACCTCTACAAGCAGGCTCCGCTGGCGGAGCAGAACGCCGCGCTCGATCGGCTTCTTGCCCCCGATCTGGATGCGATCACGTGGCCGGACTTTTCCGAGGTCAAAGAGGCAGCCACCCGTGACAGCAACGGTCAGATCCTGGGTGCCATCGCCAAAGCGCTCCCCGGTTTTGTCGGCGGATCGGCCGATCTGGCTCCGTCGAACAAAACGACCCTCAAAGGTATGGGCGATTTCCCCAACGGCCGCAATATCCACTTTGGGATCCGCGAACACGCCATGGCCGCGATCACCAACGCGATGGCGCTTTACGGTACGCTCAAGCCTTTCAACGCGACATTCTTTGTCTTCAGCGACTATCTCAAACCGGCCGCGCGGATCGCGGCCCTGACCAAAATCCCCAATTTCTTCA
>CAYSQV010000127.1:0-4332 GCA_964433295.1 uncultured Nitratifractor sp.
CGAATCGATGCTTGAGATCGCCGAGATTGTCGGAGCGTACGAGCTTGACCTGCAGGCGCGCTACCATCTCTCCACCGCACCCGTCGGGATCAATTCCCCCTACATCGAATCGGTCTTTCACCGCTACCTCCGTCATCTTGAGCGCCATGAGCCTGTCCCCTACCTCCCGCCCCGTGATCTGCCGGAGTATGCCCACACCCACGAAGAGCTTCTGGGGGCGGAAGACCGGGTCAAGGAGGTCTCTCTCTATCTTTGGCTTGGCTTCCGCTTCCCCGAGCAGTTTGCCGACACCGACACGGCTCGGCAGGCACGTTCCCGCCTCAACCGCTTTATCGAGACATCGCTGGCCAAAGGGGATTTTATCAAGCGGTGCCGCCGCTGCGGTGCCCCGCTGGATCTCTCCTACCGTTTCAGCATCTGTGAGGCGTGCTACCGCAAAGGGAAAACCGGGGTAAGAAGGGGCAGCCGGCGGCGCCCCTCATAAAGGAGGGCTCTCCCAGTCCGATACCCGCTGCTATAACCGCTTGATCTATTGCGCGATCTTCAGCCCGCTCCGTGTTCTGCTGCATCAACCCCATTCGGCGCTTTGCCGTACCTCCGGTATCTGCTTCTGGTCAAATGCCGGGATGAGAGGAGGCCGTCGCCGGTGGGGTGATCCCTGGGCAGCACTCCTCCCCGCCGTCGTCCTGCCGGAAGCGAACCGTAAGCCAAAACCTGTATACTAAAAACGGCAAAACCATTACGAAGGATATCCAATGCTGAAACAGACCATCAAACCGATCCTCGCTGCCATGGTGCTCATGGGGAGCGCTGCCTTTGGGGAATCTGCTCCGACGGTGGCGTCCCCAGCCCAGCCCGCTGCGGCTGTCAATCAGGAAGCACTTACCGAAGCATACGAGATGCTTGAAATTATGGGGATGGACAAAACCTACATGAAGACCATTGACAAAATGCTGGCTGCCCAGGAGAAGATGATCCACCCTGCGCTCCGAAATGACCGGGAAAAAATGGACAAATACAACCGGATCATGCGTGAGTTTATGCTCAAGTATGTGGGGTGGGACAAGATTCGGGATGATATTGCCCGGCTCTACGTCCGGCACTACACCGCCGAGGAGATTCGGGATATCAAAAAATTCTATCTTACGCCGGTGGGACAAAAAACCCTCCGAATCATGCCGCAGATCGCGGCGGATACGGTTCGGCTGACCAACGATAGGATCCTCCCCCATGCCCAGGAGCTGCAGGGGAAGATCACCGAACTTCTGAAAGCGAACACCCCCAAAGCAGCCCACTGATTCCGCGACTCGGAGGATGGCACCCTGCTCCGGGGCCGCGCTTGGGCCGGCAACAAAAACGGCCAAACCTTTTGCCCGATCTTCCTGAAAATCCTTTCCGAAACCTCTGCAGAACATTTCCCGAAAAAATATCACCCAAAAAGCAAACTATTTAAGAACTTATAAGAAACATAGGAGTAAACTTTTTATATGTCAAACATCTTTTGACATACGATAAAACGGGGACTGAAAAGAGCTTTCTTATTTATATATAGGGGCTCTTTTTGCGTCCGAATACAAAGGACATGTCATGGCAAGTATCATCGAAGGATACTTGGGTAAACGGGTCGACGGCACCAAAAGCCGTATGCCGGCCCGGCTGGATCGTTGGCAGAGCGCTACGGGATTGTTCCTGGGACTCTTTATGTGGGGGCACATGTTGTTTGTCTCTTCCATCCTCATCAGCAAGGATTTTATGTATGCAGTGACCAAAATGTTCGAGGGGAACTTCCTGTTTGCGCAGCCCCATCCGATCATTGTCACCCTCTCCGTGACGTTTGTTTTTGCGATCTTCATCATCCACGCGGGATTGGCGATGCGGAAATTCCCCTATAAATGGAAAGAGTACAAAATGCTCAAAACCCATGCGTTTGCACTCAAACATGGGGATACCAATCTCTGGATGGTGCAGGCTTTTACCGGGTTTATGATGTTTTTTCTCGGATCGGTGCACCTGTATATTTTGATGAGCAATGCCGACAAGATCGGACCGTTCGCCTCTTCGGACCGTGTGTGGAGCGATGGGATGTGGCCGCTGTATCTGCTGCTGCTTTTTGCGGTGGAGCTGCACGGTTCGATCGGGCTCTATCGGCTCTGCATGAAGTGGGGATGGTGTAACGGCTCCGATGCCCGTGCCGCCCGCAAACGGCTCAAAAAGGCCAAATGGGTCATCACCGCTTTTTTCCTGACCTTGGGGCTGCTGACCCTGGCTGCATACATTCAAATCGGTGTGCAGCATCAGAGCGACTACGGTGAGCGGTATCACCCCGCCTCCAAACAGATTCCGGTTCAGGAGGTGCGGTCATGAAGATACATTATTGCGATGCACTGGTCGTCGGCGGCGGTCTGGCAGGACTGCGTACGGCGGTCGCGACACAGGAGAAGGGGCTGAGCACCATCGTCCTCTCGCTGGTACCCGTCAAACGTTCGCACTCGGCTGCGGCGCAGGGAGGCATGCAGGCGAGCCTGGGCAACAGCATCATGGGCAAAGGGGACAACGAAGATGTTCATTTTGCCGATACGGTCAAGGGGAGCGACTGGGGATGCGATCAGGAGGTGGCCCGGATGTTCGTCACCACCGCACCCAAGGCGATCCGGGAGCTGGCCGGATGGGGCGTGCCGTGGAGCCGGGTCAAGCGGGGAGAACGGAGCGTCGTGATCAACACCGAGCGCACCACCATCACCGAAGCCGACGAAGCCCACGGACTGATCAACGCCCGGGATTTTGGCGGGACCAAGAAATGGCGTACCTGCTACACCTCTGACGCGACGGGCCACACGATGCTGTTTGGGGTTGCCAACGAAGCGCTCAAACGCGACGTCGATATTCGTGAACGCAAAGAGCTCCTCTCGCTGATCCACAAAGACGGCCGATGCTACGGCGCAGTTGTACGAGACCTCATCGACGGGGAGCTCGAAGCCTACATCGCCAAAGCGACCAACATCGCCACCGGAGGCTGGGGACGGGTCTACCGTACCACGACCAATGCCGTCATCTGTGAAGGGACCGGCCAGGCGGCGGTCCTCGAGACGGGGCTGGGGACGCTGGGCAATCCCGAAGCGGTTCAGTTCCACCCCACCCCGATCGTCCCTTCGGGGATTTTGCTCACCGAAGGGTGTCGGGGGGATGGCGGGGTGCTGCGGGATGTCGACGGCTACCGCTTCATGCCCGATTACGAACCCGAAAAAAAAGACCTCGCTTCCCGTGACGTTGTCAGCCGCCGTATGATGGAGCATATCCGCAAAGGCAAAGGGGTCAAATCCCATTTTGGGGATCATCTCTGGCTGGATATTTCGATCCTCGGCCGGGAACACATCGAGAAGAACCTGCGGGATGTCCAGGAGATTGCGATGACCTTCAACGGCATCGATCCGGCCGACGAAGGGCCCAAAGGATGGCTCCCCGTCCGCCCGGCGCAGCATTACAGCATGGGCGGAATCCGCACCAAACCCACCGGAGAATCCCGGGACATTCGAGGACTTTTCTCCTGTGGGGAAGCGGCCTGCTGGGATATGCACGGATTCAACCGTCTGGGCGGAAACTCGGTTGCGGAGACGGTGGTCTCGGGGATGATCGTGGGCAATTATATGGCCGAGTACTGCCTTGAAAACGAGATCGACATCGATACCGCGACCATTGAGGCATTTATCGAAAAAGAGGAGCAGCAGATCCGTGAGATCATGAGCCGCCCGCTGAATGAGGACAGCATTTTCGACATCAAACGGCGGATGCAGGAGATCATGGATGAGAAGGTCGGTATTTTCCGCAACGGTACCGAGCTGCAGGAGGCGGTCGATGAGCTTCAGGATCTCCTCAAACGCAGTCGCAAAGTGGGGATTCGGTATGTTACCCATGCCTCCAACCCGGAACTGGTCGAGGCCTACCGCCTCCCCAAAATGCTCAAGATTGCGATCTCCATTGCGTACGCGGCACTGCTGCGTACCGAATCACGCGGGGCACACTACCGCGAAGACTACCTCAAGCGGGACGATGCCAACTGGCTCAAGCGAACACTGGTGCGCTGGAGCGATCCCGAGGCGACTCTGCCGGAGGTCTTTTACGAAGAATTGGACATCATGAAGATGGAGATGCCACCGGCTTTCCGGGGCTACGGACGCAAAGGGATGACCATCGAGCACCCCGACTCGGCCAAACGTCAGGAAGAGGTCGACCGCATCCGTGAGGAGATGGAGGCCAAAGGGGCAGATCGCTTTGAGATCCAGGAGGCGTTGATGCCGTTTGATCTGCCCGAAAATTACAAAGAGAAAAATGAAC
>CAYSQV010000128.1:0-4322 GCA_964433295.1 uncultured Nitratifractor sp.
CAGTTCGCCGCCGGTAAGAATGAAATCCCCCACCGCAAAAACCTCATCGGCGTGCGCCTCGATCACCCGTTCATCGATCCCTTCGTACCGCCCGGCAACAAGGACAATGTGCTTGGATGCCGTCGCCAGACGTCGTGCATCATTTTGGCGAAACGGCTTGGCAACGGGAGTGAGAAAGACGACATGTGCATCGGGAGACTCGCTGCGGATGCTCTTCAATGCGTCACTCAGAGGTTGAGGGGTCATCAGCATCCCCGCCCCTCCGCCGATCATCGGCTCGTCCACTTTTTTGTGTTTGTCGGCGGTGAAGTCACGCGGATTGACATAATCGACCTCTATGTGCCCGGCCTCGATTGCCCGCCTGAGGATCGAATCGGTAAAATACCCCTCTACGATCTGCGGGAAAAGGGTTACAAAGGTAAATCGCATCAGCTCGCCTCCAGCACATCCCGTGCATCCGTGGTCTCGATCCGCCCGGCTTCAGGATCAGCCGCGAGGATGTAACGGGGAATGTAGGGGAGGAGAAAATGTCTGGGCAATCCCGCCTGGACCAGTGCGGGTGCGGTGTCGATGGCCAGATAGTCGGTATCAAGCATGCGATCAATTTCGGTAACCGTTCCCAACACTTCATCGCCCTCCACCACCTTGCAGCCGATGATCTCAAACCAAAAATGCTCCCCTTCACCCAGCTCCACCTGCTCGCGCGTCTGCTCGAGGGTGCTGTAAAGCCTGGTGTTGGTGAGTTTTTTGGCCGCTTCCATCGACGCATAGCCGACAAAACGGATCAGACCGCGCTCCGGGTGATATGTCTCGATCGTCAGATCACCCCGGGAACTGGCAAACACCGCACCGGGTTTGAACTGTTCGGGAAAATCGGTATGCAGGTGGAGTTTGAGATCGCCGTGGAGACCGACGGTCCGCCCGATCTGGGCGATGAGAAATTTTTCCGGATGCATGGGGGTATGGCTACTGGGCCGCTTTGACATTGACCCGGTAGCTTTTGCCCCCTTTGGCCTTGCAGCCGGAGATGACGGTTTTGATGGCATTGATCATGCGGCCCTCTTTGCCGATAAGCTTGCCGACATCGCTCGGATCGGCAAAGAGGGTGATCTCCTCGCCGTGCTCGTCCATCGGCTCGACCATGATACTGAGTGCATCCGGATTTGACGCGATCATCCGAGCATAACTGAGGACAAACTCCTGGACCATCGGGTTGCCTTGAGGGCTTACTTGCCGGCCAGGCGCTTGACGGTGGGGCTCATCTGGGCACCGACGCTCAGCCAGTAGTTGAGGCGCTCTTCATCGAGGGTAAGCTCTTTGTCGGCGCTGACAGGGTTGTAGTGGCCGATCGATTCGATCCAGCCGCCGTCACGACGCTTGCGGCTGTCGGTAACGACGATACGGTAAAAAGGCTTTTTTTTGCGTCCCATGCGGGTCATACGGATGGTGGTCATGTAGGTTCCTTGGTATGAAATAGTGCTAAGTACTGACAACTGTCACTAATGAAAAACACTCATCAATACTCGTAAATTGGAGCGCGATTATACCACAAGGTATCTGAAATGGGTATTAAGCCGCTGCCTTCGGGCCCGGTGCCGAACAATTCTGGTGCCACCCCCACACCGCAAGAAGCTATCATAATAAGAGCCCGCGAAGGCAAACGATATGGTATAATACCCCAAAGGAGCCGCCATGTCTGCCAGCTACGACCCGACGATCTTCCATCCGGATACACCTGCGACCATCGGTGTCGAACTGGAGGTGCGGCTGGTCGATCCCCGAACAATGAAACCGGCCAACCGTTCCTCCTACCTCTTTGAGCACCTCCCCCGGACACTCGCTCCCCATGTCCACAAAGAGCTGCTGCAGTCGATGATCGAGATTGTCACACCGGTATGCGATACGCCGGCTGAGGCAGCGGAATTTATCCACCGCGCCCTCCAGACCCTGCATGCTATCGGCAAAGACGAACACATCGCTCTGGCAGCACTGGCGACCCACCCTTTTGAGCGCAAAGAGGACAACCACCGCTTTCACGATCCACGCTACGACCGACTGGCCGAAGAGCTGCAGATCGTACTCAAAAACTTCCTCATCAGCGGCCTGCACATCCACATCGCCCTGCCCGACGAGACCGCGGCCATCCGTGCCTACAACGCCTCGATCAAATACCTCCCGCTCTTTTTGGCACTTTCGGCCAACTCGCCGTTTGCCCTCGGCGAGGATACCGGTCTGCAATCGTACCGCAGCAAAATCTTCGAGCGTCTTCCGCGCGCGGGGATCCCGGAGTATTTCGACACCTACCGCGACTACTGCGGCCTGATCGACCGCCTTCTGGAGAGCGGCACCATCGAGAGCATCAAGGATGTCTGGTGGGATGTCCGGCTCCATCAGGCATTCGGTACCATTGAACTTCGGGTAAGCGACGCCTTCTACGACCGGGAACGGTTGGAACTGATCGTGCTCTTCTATCAGGCACTGATGCGCTATGCGTTTGAGCATCCGGTCGCGCGGGACTACTATCAGGTGAGCAAACAAAACAAATGGAACGCCATTCGTCACGGCCTTGAGGGGCATTTCATCGACGGTGCTTCGCGCCATACGATTCGGGAGACAATCCAGGAGAGGATCAATGCGATCGAGACAGCGGGGATCTTCGAGGCACTCGGTACGGCCGAAAAGGTCGATGCCTTGCGCGCACTGACCCGGCAGCCGACCATCGCCCAAAAACTTCGACAACTTTACCGCAAGACGGGTGACTTCCGCGCCGTCATTCGTGAAGAGCTCATCCGGGATGAGGGAGAAAGATGAGGGAGGTTCTGCCATGAAAGGGGTGATCGCCGCGGGCGATCCCCGTACCGCCGAAGCCGGTGCCCGGATCCTGCGTGCTGGCGGCAATGCCTTCGACGCGGCACTCTCAGCCATGCTCGCTGCTCCCATGAGCGAACCGGTACTCAGCAGTATGGGTGGCGGCGGATTTTTGCTCGCGTATCATGTGGGCCAAAAACCCGTGTTGTACGATTTTTTTGTCGATGTACCGCCCAATCGGATCGACCGGCCCGATTTTTATCCGATCGAGGTCGATTTCGGCACGACGGTGCAGGAGTTTCACATTGGCACCGCGTCGATCGCCGTCCCCGGGATGGTCGCCGGGATCGACCGGATCCATCGAGACCTGGGATCCATGCCGATGCGGGATATCACCGTACCGGCCCGGGAGTTTGCCGCCAGGGGTACCCTCCTCTCCACACTCCAGTCCAACCTCGTCCGCCTCGTCGCCCCCATCATGGAGTCTACTGAGGATGTCCGCTCCCTCTATGCCCCGGACGGTTCTTTGATTGACAACCACGCACCCTGGTCCGCTCCGAATTATGCTGATTTTCTGGAGAATTTTTCCCGGGAGGGAGCCGATCTGTTTTACCGGGGAGAGGTGGCTGCCAAAATCGAACGGCTCAGTCATGCTCACGGCGGTCTCCTGCGGCGGGAAGATCTCGAGAGCTATACCGTCCATCGACGCGACCCGATCCTCTTTAAGTGGCGGGGCAAACGGATCGCCACCAACCCTCCCCCTTCGGCCGGCGGCATCCTCATCGCCTTTTCGCTGGAGCTACTGGCCCGGAGACGATATGACTCCTTTGAGTCCCCGGACCATGTTCGCGACCTCATCGAAGCGATGGCTGTAACGGCTGCGTTTCGTCAACAAAAGGTCGATCCTCACCTCCACCGTAAAAACCTCGAAACAATCCTGCAGGATCCCGCACTGCTTGGCCCCTACCTGATGAACCATCATCACCGGATCAATCTCTGGGGCAACACCACCCACATCAGCGTCATTGACGCCGAGGGCAACGCCGCCGCAGTCACTTCCACCAACGGCGAGGGAAGCGGCCGAGTGATTCCGGGTACGGGCATTCACCTCAACAACATGCTGGGAGAGGAAGATCTCAACCCTCACGGCTTCTTCCGATGGCCGGCCGGGGTACGACTCCCCTCTATGATGGCTCCGACGATGGTTTTCGAAGGCAACGATCCGCTGCTGGTACTGGGGAGCGCGGGCTCCAACCGCATCCGCAGCGCCATCACCGAAGTGATTGAGCGCTTTGTGACATTCGACACACCGATCCAGCAAGCTGTCGACGCGCCCCGCATCCACTACGAACGGAGTGAGGTTTTTTTCGAGCCCGGGTTTGACCCTGCGGTCCTCGAAGCCGCCTCCCGAGAGTACAACATTACGACCTTTGAGGATTTCAATCTCTTCTTCGGAGGGGTCAACGCCGTCACCGGTGATTTTCACGGAGGAGCCGATCCTAGAAGGGGCGGAG
>CAYSQV010000129.1:0-4256 GCA_964433295.1 uncultured Nitratifractor sp.
CTGTGCTCAATTTGTCATTTGACGCGGCAATGGTCTCTTTAAATGGTTTGGTCATCTGTTTCCCCTTTAAACTTAATAATAAAAATAAATTTGTAGGGAAGAGTGTAATTGAAGTAGCGATCATCCTGCCAACAAAGGCAAATATGTTCTCTAAGTAGCAAGTTACAAATCTCTTCCTTACGCCGGTATGATCCGGGTCAAGTTCAGCGGGTAGATTGTCATGGGAGTCAGACCCGCAAACGATACATCACTTTGCGACATATCATTTGAGGTCAGATCCCTATGGCACCCCGAGAGTTTGAACCATCGCTATAAGAAAAATAAGCTTAAAGTAGCTTTGTTAGGGAGGGTGGCGATAAGCAACCTGTGTTGCATCGTTTTGTTGCAAATCATGCTACACTACCGCAAAACCAAACAGAAAAGGAGTGAGTCATGAGCAATATTTTGGAAAAACTCACCAACCAAATGCAGGGAGCCATCGAATCCGGACTCTCGCTGGCACTGCACAACAAAAATCCCGAAGTTGATCCCCTGCATGTGCTGTGGGGACTGATGACCAATACCCAGTCGATCCTCAACCAGGCGCTGAACAAAATGAATGCCGAGAAGGCGGCCATCGAGCTGGAGATCAAAAGCGCAGCACAGAAGCTGCCTTCGGCCTCCAACGTCACCAAAGAGAGCATCAAACTCGGCCAAAACCTTGTCCGGTCGCTTCAGGCGGCCGAGGGGGTCATGGCGGCCAACGGCGATCAGTACCTCGCTGTTGATGCGTGGCTGCTGGCCAACGCCAATGAGCCGTTTGTCCGCGATACACTGGGCAGACAGATTGATCTGAGCGAGTTCAAAAAGACGCTTGAGGCGATCCGGGGAGGACAGACCATAGACAGCGCCAGCGCCGATGAGACGCTCGAAGCGCTTGCCCAGTACGGCATCGATCTCAATCAAAAAGCGCTTGACGGCGAGCTCGATCCGGTCATCGGACGGGACGAAGAGGTCACCCGCATGATGCAGATCCTCATCCGCAAGACCAAAAACAACCCCATTCTTATCGGTGAACCGGGTACCGGAAAAACCGCCATTGTCGAAGGTCTTGCGCAGCGCATTGTCAACAAAGAGGTACCGACCAGCCTCCAAAACATGCGGGTGGTGTCTCTGGACATGAGCCGGCTGATTGCCGGAGCCAAATACCGCGGCGAGTTCGAGGATCGTCTCAAGGCGGTTGTCGATGAGGTCAAAAAGGCTGCCAATGTGATCCTCTTTATTGATGAGATACACACCATCGTAGGAGCCGGAGCAAGTGAGGGGAGCATGGATGCGGCCAATATCCTCAAGCCCGCACTTGCACGTGGTGAACTGCACACCATAGGTGCTACCACGCTCAAGGAGTACCGCAAGTATTTCGAGAAGGACGCCGCGCTCCAGCGCCGGTTTCAGCCGGTCAAGGTTGATGAGCCGAGCATCAATGAAGCCTTGCAGATCTTGCGCGGGATCAAAGACCGCCTTGAGGCGCACCACAATGTTATCATCACCGACAGCGCGCTGGTGGCTGCGGCCAAACTGAGCGATCGGTACATCACCGACCGTTTCCTGCCCGACAAGGCGATCGATTTGATCGATGAAGCCGCGGCTGAGCTCAAAATGGAGATCGAAAGCGAGCCGACCGAACTGGCCAAAGCCAAACGGGAGATCGCCACCCTCCAGGTCGAACGCGAAGCCCTCAAAATGGAAGAGGGGGACAAAAACGCTGCCCGACTCTCCGAGATCGAAAAAGAGCTGGCCGATCTGGAGGAGAAAAAGCGGATGCTCCAGGAGAAATTTGAGCAGGAGAAGTCGATCTTCAACCAGATAGCGCAGATCAAATCCAACATCGATTCGCTCAAGACCCAGGTCGAGCAGGCCAAGCGCGAAGGGGACTTCAACCGCGCGGCCGAGATCGAGTACGGCCAGATCCCGGCCGAACAGACAAAATTGAGCGAACTCGAAGAGCGCTGGAAACAGATGCAGCAAGAAGGCACCCTGCTCAAAAACTCCGTCGATGAAGAGATGATCGCCAGTATCGTCAGCCGCTGGACGGGCATCCCGGTCAACAAGATGCTCCAAAGCGAAAAAGAGAAGATCCTCCACATTGCCGACGTTCTGCGCGATGAGGTGGTCGGTCAGGATGAGGCGCTTCAGGCCGTCGCCCGTGCCATCAAACGCAACAAAGCGGGCCTGAGTGACGTCAACCGTCCCATCGGCAGCTTTATGTTTCTGGGCCCCACCGGTGTGGGCAAGACCCAGGTGGCCAAGACGTTGGCGAAGTTCCTCTTTGACAGCGAGAAGGCTCTGATCCGTATCGACATGAGCGAATACATGGAAAAACACGCCGCCAGCCGCCTGGTGGGTGCGCCTCCGGGATACGTTGGATACGAAGAGGGGGGCCAGCTGACCGAAGCGGTCCGCCGCAAGCCCTACAGCGTCGTGCTCTTTGACGAGATCGAAAAAGCGCATCCGGATGTATTCAACACCCTTCTGCAGGTGCTCGATGATGGGCGCCTGACGGATAACAAAGGGGTGACGGTGGATTTCAAAAATACCATCATCATTATGACATCCAACATCGCCTCAGACAAGATCATGGAGTTTAACGACCCCGAAGACAGGCGCAAGGCGGTCAATGACGAGCTCAAGCGTGCGTTCAAGCCCGAGTTTCTCAACCGGCTTGATGATATCGTAATCTTCAATCCGCTCGATCTGGAGGCGATCACGAAGATCGTCGATATCCTCTTCCGCAGCATCGAGCGCAAGCTGCGTGAGCGTGATATCACCGTCACGCTCACCCCGGCGGCCAAGGCCTACATCGCCGAAGCGGGCTTCGATCCGGTCTACGGTGCCCGCCCGCTCAAGAGAGCACTCTATGAAGTGGTCGAGGACCGTCTGGCTGAGCTGATCCTTGAGGACAAAGTCACCGAGGGCAGCCACGTCACTTTCGACGTCCAAAACGGCGAAGTAATCGTGGATATTGCGTAGACGGTATTGCCGATCGGGGCAACACCAAACAGATGCAAAGAAACGTTCCCGCGATTTTCGCGGGAACAACCAGACCAAGAGGCAAATAAAAAACGAGAACGCATATGGCTCGACTCATAGGTGTCACGATACTTTCCTGGATACTTATCCTCTGGCTTGGGAAAACAGTTTTTTGACGGTTTAAAAGAAGGATCGATCAAACATACTGATTCCGAAAAAAAATGTTCAAAAGAGAAATCTCCCTTTTTTTGTATGCAGGCATACATTTGGGCGAAGTGCCTGAGCCTACACATAGATGCTGCCGATCAGGACGCCGATCATGGTGATGGCACCGATCAGGACGATCAGGGAGAGCGTTTCGTGCAGGTTCGGTTTGCGCGCATGCCGAGCAAGAAAAATGCCAAAAACCGATGAGAGGCTCGGGTAGAGGAAAAACCACCGCCAGAAACGTTTTGGATCCTCGGCAAAGGGGATGCAGATTCGCCCGACTCTTCCGATGCAAACCTCTCCCTGGATGATCTGCGCGATCAGGATTGTCGCACCCAAGGCGATCATCAGGTAGCCCCATATTCGCATCTCAACTCTCCTGCGCGGCTTGAGACCACGTGATCTCAAAGATGTCAGCCGCATGGCGGTAGCGATGGGCATGGGCTATCCCGTCCGTGATATCCAGGAGATCGCAGCGGTACTTGAGGGAGTAAGTATGCCAGAGTTTTCGCGCCGGTCCGGGGCGACCTTTTTGGAGCAGCAGACCGAGGGCGGTCGCAGCGTTGATGAGCCCTTTTTGGCGGCGGGCTTCATCGGTTTGGCCGTTTTGTTTCAGCATTTTCAGCTCTCTTCCATAATTTCATGCGCTTCGATAAATTGGTTGTTTTCGATCGCGTCGATAAAGTCTGTGATCGTTTGCATTGTCTTATAAGATCACCATTTTTCCGTCGATATAGACCGAATGGGCTTCTTGGGTATGGAGAATCGTCTGAAGGGCAAGATCTTCCTGTTTTTCGACCCGATCGGGAAGGGCAAGGGTGATCAGATCCGCCGGTGCGCCGGGAGTGAGTCGCCCGGCATCCGATCCGATGGCACGGGCTGCATCGAGGGTCACGGAGCGGATAAACCGTTCGGCCATCTGCGGCAAAGGACCCTGGTGGTGCAGCATCAGCGCGGCGCGCAGCTCATCCCAGAGGCTCAGCGACCAGTTGGAGCTCAGCCCGTCTGTGGCGATGGCCAGGGGAGTCTTGATATCCTCG
>CAYSQV010000130.1:0-4233 GCA_964433295.1 uncultured Nitratifractor sp.
TTTTGCGGATCAGCTCAATATCCGGGATCGTCTCACAATCAAATACGCAGATCATGGATGGGCTCCTTTGGGGTGGAGAAGTTGGGTGTTATTATAGCATGACAGGTTTCTTCCTAATCAGCACCACAAAACAGTCTTGTGTGTGCAGGGCATATACCAGTTGCTCTTCCAGTTCGCTTCCTGCTCCTGTGACGAGTGTGATCTTCTTTTTCATCTTTGCCTCAGGTTTGGGGTGTGGATTGCGGGCGCGAACAGCGTTATCGCAACCGGGAATACGCTACTGCCAGCGCTGCGGCCAGCCGGGCGTTGTTGTAGACCAGCTGGATGTTGGTCTCGAGCGAGTCTCCGCCGGTCAGTTCTTTGACCTTGGCCAGAAGGAAGGGGGTACTCTCTTTCCCTTTGATCCCCTGGGCCTTGGCCTCTGCCAGGGCGCTTTGGATGGCGCGATCGATGGTCTCAAAGTCCATTTCAAACGCTTCGGGGACCGGATTGGCCACGACGACCCCGCCGTGGAGGTTCAGATCCCATTTGGCTTTGAGTGCGCGGGCGAGCTCCTCGGGGGAGTGGACCGTGTAGTCGACGCCGTAGCCGCTGCGGCGGGTATAGAATGCCGGGAGCTCCTCGGTCCGGTAGCCGACCACCGGGACCCCTTTGGTCTCGAGGTACTCCAGGGTCAAGCCGATGTCGAGGATCGATTTGGCGCCGGCGCACACCACCGCCACATCGGTGCGACCCAGCTCCTCCAGATCGGCGGAGATATCGAACGAGCTCTCCGCCCCCCGGTGCACGCCCCCGATCCCGCCGGTAGCGAAGATACGGATCCCGGCCAAATGAGCGATGATCATGGTGGAGGCCACCGTTGTTGCGCCGTCGAGTCGGTTGGTGATGACAAAGGGGATGTCCCTGCGGCTGGTTTTGGTCACCTGCTGCCCTGCCCGGCCGAGAGCGTCGATCTCTTCAGGGGTCAGGCCCACTTTGATCTGGCCGTTGAGGATTGCGATCGTCGCGGGGGCCGCGCCCCCTTCTCGAATGATCTTTTCTACATTTTGGGCGGTCTCCACATTCTTCGGGTAGGGCATCCCGTGGGAAATGATCGTTGACTCCAGTGCCACGACCGACTGGTCGTCATCGAGTGCTTTTTGTACTTCATCACTGATATCGACATATTTTTCGTATGACTGCATGGTGTTTCCTTCTGTTCTATAATTTCCGGTGTTTGAAATCCAGACTCCGTATCATCTCTTTGACACGGGGCGAAGAGATGTCCGGGTGGATGGTCTCTTCGGAGAGGATGGCCATGATCGACGCACCCATGGCAAACTTGACCTCTTCTTCAATCGCCTTTCCTTTGCACAAGCTGTACACCAACCCTGCCGCGAAGGCATCGCCCGCACCCGTCGCGCTGACCCTATCGACAGGAGGCGACGTGATGATCCCCTCTGTGTTCTGTGTCTTATAATACACCCCATCCGAACCCAGGGTGATAAACGTATTGTGAACCCCTTGATCCATAAAGTATCGACCGGCATTTTTCAGATCGCTTTGGGTTTGTATGGCAATACCTGAGAGGATCTCCGCTTCGAGTCTGTTGGATTTGACGGTGTGGAAACGGTTGAGAAGATGCCGGGCCCTTGGGGCCTTGCTGGCGGAGACGGTATCGAGGACAAAAGGGACATCGTAGGTGGTGACAAGGTGCTCCAGAATATCCGGCAGATTGGTATCGACGACACAGAAGGCTGCGTTTTGGATGAGGTCGGCGTGGCGCTGGATGTAGGGGATATCCAGCCGGTCCAGGATATCCATCTGGGCGATCCCCACATGCATATCCCGGGTCTCATCGAGAACAGCGAGGTAGGTTGAGGTGGGTTCGTCGACGATAAGTGTATTCTCCATATCGAGCCCGACGACTCTGGCGTGATCCAGGATTTTCCGGCCGTAGGTGTCATTGCCCACCACACTCAATAATCGGGTTTCAATCCCCAGTTTGGCAAGGTTTTCGGCGATGTTTCTTCCCACACCCCCAAGCGAGGTCGTGACGATGCCGGGGTTGGAGTCCCGGAGGCGAAGTTTGTGGGCGGGGGTTCCTTCGATGTCGATGTTGGATCCGCCGATGACACAGACATAAGAAGATGAGGAGTCGGAAGGAGGGTGCATCAGTCGACCGGACGGTAGTTCTTTTCCCGTTTGGCTTTGGCGGCTTTGCGTTTCTCCTCCATCATCACCGCGTCGCGCAGCTCCTCTTCGCCGTCAAAACGCGCTCCATCCAGGAACTTGGCCTGATCATCGAACTGGCCGGTCCGTACCCCCCAGATGAGCGCCGCCAGTCCGAGGGCTCCGAGGAATGTCGATACGCCGATCATCAGGGCGATGATACCGGAGCTCATTGGGCACCCCCGGTGAGTGAATAGTGAAGAGTGAAGGGTGAATAATTTCGGTTTGTTAATCTCATTTAATATGTCTCCTGAAAAATAAAAGCTTTTCGGTAGAAAAGCATACCAGAACTATGCACTATTCACTATTAATCATTCGCTTTTCCAAGCTTGATCCGCATGGAGTTGCCGACGACAAAAAGGGAGCTCAGACTCATGGACAAAGCCGCGACCAGCGGATTGACATAGCCGGCGACGGCCAGAGGGACGGCTATGAGATTGTAGAGGATGGAGGAGCCGAGGTTTTGCTTGACGGTGCGGAAGGTGCGGCGGCTGATGGTATAGGCATCGGCGATGTTGCGGGGGTTGTCCTCGAGCAGGACGATATCGCTGACGTCGATGGCGATGTCCGCACCGCTGCCCATGGCGATGGCGATGTTGCTTTTGGCCAGGGCAATGGCGTCGTTGATCCCATCGCCGGCCATGGTGATGATGTGCCCCTCCTCGTGGAAGCGTTCAATGAGGGCGGCTTTGTCGGTAGGCAGCAGGGCTGCATGGTACTCCTCGATCCCCGCTTCCTCGGCGATGTGCCGGGCGGTGGCTGCGTGATCGCCGGTGAGCATCACGACACGGATGCCCATATTGCGGATGGCACGTACTGCCTCGGCGGCTCCGGCTTTGAGGCGGTCGCGCAGTTCGAAGCGGGCGGCGATGCGGCCGTCGATGGCAAAGAAAAAGAGGGTATACTCTCCGGTGGTCTCACACTCGATACTGTGGGAGCGCATCAAGGCGGCATTGCCACCAAGGATCTCCGTCTCCTGATGGTGGGCGGTGACTCCCTGCGCTTCGATGCTCCGGATCATCTGAAGTGCAGGCGGGGTGAGGCTGTCATGGTGGTCGAGCAGATACCGCACGATCCCTTGGGAAACGGGGTGATTGGAGCTCTGCACAAGGGCAAGCAGCAGGGCCGGATCGTAGCCGTCGAAGAACGTGACATTGACCACGCTGGGTTTGCCCTCGGTGATGGTGCCGGTCTTGTCCAGAGCCAGCAGGTCGCTTTTGGCCATGGTCTCCAGCAGGCTGGCCTCCTTGAAGAGCAGTCCGGCTTTGGCGGCACGGGAGATGCCCACCAGCGTCGCCATGGGAGTGGCCAGCCCCAGTGCGCAGGGGCAGGCGATGACGATGACCGAGATCCCGACGATGAGCGCACGTTCGAAATGGCCGCCAAAGTACCACCATCCGGCAAACGTCAGCATCGCGATGGAGAGGATCGCAAGAGAAAACCAGCCGGAGATTTCGTTGGCGAGTTGTTCGATGCGGGGTTTTTTGGTCACGGCATCGCTGAGCATCTCGGTGATGGTAAACAGGAGCGACTCGTTGGCGTGTTTGGTGGCGCGGTAGCGTACGACCGAATCGAGACAGAGCGTGCCGCTGAGGAGGGCGTCCCCTTCGCGGCGCAGCACCGGCTCGCTCTCGCCGGTCAGGCTGCTCTCGTCAAACAGTGCCGATCCGCTTGTGATCTCTCCGTCGATGGCCACTTTTTCACCCGGTTTGAGCTCAAGGATGTCGCCGGGTTCGATGTTTTCGACCGCGACAAGCGCTTTTTCGTCCCCGGTGACCACGGTTGCTTCGGTGGGCATGGTGCCGATGATCGTATCCAGTGTATCGGCAGCGCGCTTTTTGCTCAGCACCTCAAGGTATTTTCCTACGAGTACGAAGGTGATGATCATCGTCGTCGAGTCAAAATAAACTTCACCGTGCTGAGTAATCATCGCATAAATAGAGTATATATAGCTCAGACTGGCACCTGTCGCGACAAGCAGATCCATATTGACAAAGCGGTTTTTGAGCCCGTAGTATGCCC
>CAYSQV010000131.1:0-4220 GCA_964433295.1 uncultured Nitratifractor sp.
GTCGCAAAGCTTTTATTCCAGGATGGGCGGGGGTGTTGTCTCCTCACAGCACCCGGCGGGATGTAATACACTATAATTTCAAAAAAGGAGAAACAGATGACATTTACAGGAAAGAACGTCCTTGTTACAGGTGCGAGCCGGGGGATCGGTGCGCAGATTGCCAAAACGCTGGGAGCGCAGGGGCTCAAAGTATGGATCAATTATCGAAGCGGTGAGGCTGAGGCCAACAATATCAAATCAGAGATAGAGGCTGCCGGCGGTACGGCAGAAGTGACAGGATTTGATGTGAGTGATGAAGAGGCTTTTGTCTCAGCGATCAAGCAGATCGTAGAGACTGACGGGGGGCTTGCTTATCTGGTCAATAATGCCGGCATCACCCGGGACAAGCTCGCGATGCGGATGAAGACCGAGGAGTTTATGGCGGTTATTGAGGCCAATCTCCTCTCCACTTTCATCGGATGCCGCGAGGCGGTCAAGGTGATGAGCAAAGCCCGCTTTGGTGCGGTGGTCAACATCGCCAGCATCGTCGCAGAGACCGGCAATGCCGGTCAGACCAATTACTCTGCCTCCAAAGGCGGCACCGTCTCCATGACCAAGAGCTTCGCTCAGGAAGGCGCTCCGCGCGGTATTCGGTTCAACACCGTTACTCCGGGCTTCATCGTCAGCGACATGACCGATGTCCTCAAAGAGGAGGTCAAAGAGACCTTCATCGCCCGGATCCCCATGGGGCGCTTCGGCGATCCGGCCGAAGTGGCCGAAGCGGTGGCTTTTCTGCTCAGCGATCATGCCGGCTACATCACGGGCGAGACACTCAAGGTCAACGGCGGGATGATGATGTAATGCCCCGCATCCTTCTGCTTGAAGACGATCGCCTTTTTGCCGAGACTCTTGCTGATTTCCTGGGTGAGGAGGGGGGGCATGATGTCACGACGGTGCTGGATCCCTATTCGGCTCAGGAGAAGACCTATTCCGGGCGCTACGATCTCTATCTGTTTGATATCAACCTTCCTTTTGAGAGCGGATTGGAACTTCTGAAAAAGCTGCGGGAGGGGGAGGATCGTACGCCGACGATCTTCCTTACCTCCCGTGAGGACAAGCGCTCCCTGCTGGAAGGATTTGAGATCGGCGGGGACGACTACCTGCGCAAGCCGGTCGATCTGGAAGAACTGCGGGTGCGGATCGAAGCCTTGCTGCGTCGCCGGGAGGGGAAACGTCGGATTCAGCTGGGAGAGTACGAAGCTGACCTGATCGCCAAACGGCTCTATCGCGATGAACACGAAGTGGAACTGGGGGGACGGCTGTTTGATCTGCTAATGCTGATCGCCGGAGCACACGGGCAGACAGTGACGACCGAGCGGATACTGGATGAGCTGTGGTCGCCGGATCAGGAGTCGAGGTACGGGGCGTTGCGTGTCTACATTACCCGGCTGAAAAAACTCTTCGGTGACCGGATCGAGAATGTCCGGGGGGTCGGGTATCGCTATGTGGAGGAGCGGCGGGATGCGTAAGCGCTCTCTGTGGCCCCTGCTGATGATCTTTGTGATGACAACGTCGGGGATGGGGGCGCTGCTCTTTTTGTTTTTTCAGGCTCAGGGGCTGAGTTGGGGCAATTTCTGGATTGCACTGGGGATGTTGATCCCGGCGAGTGCGGCAGCAGGATATCTGCTGCTCAGTGACGCGGTCGAAGGGAAAGAACGCCAGGATGCCCGCCTGGAGCACTTGACCCGGGAAATTCTCCATGAGATCAACCTCCCCGTTTCGACGATCCAAAGCAATCTTCAGATGCTCGAAGTGCGCATCGAAGATCCGCACAATCGCAAGCGCATCGCCCGTGCACAGGAAGCCCTGGTGCGATTGCGCCGCCTGTACGATGAATTGGCCTACGCAATTCGCCGGGAGTTTCACGCGGTTGAAACAGTCTCCTGCGATCTCCGGGATGTTGTCGAAGAGCGGGTGGCGATCCACCGGGAAATGGGGCGCAACCCTTTTGTGACTGATCTTGCTTCTTTGGCGATCGAGATCGACCGCATCGGATTGGAACAGGTGCTGGACAACCTGATCGAAAATGCGATGAAATATTCTCCGCCCGATCGGCCAATCCGCCTCTGGAGTGACGGAACCCAATTGCACATTGAGGATCAGGGCGTGGGGATGGACGGGGCCCAGATCGCCCGGATCTATGAACGCTACTATCAGGGAGACAGTCACAATCCGGGTGAGGGGATCGGCCTGGCACTGGTCAAGCGCTATTGCGATGAGTCCGGCATCGGAATTCGGATCCATTCCCAACCGGAATCGGGTACGACGGTGACCCTCGATCTGGCACAAGTAATCCAAAAGTAACACAGATAGCGATACAATATCTCCATGAAAATTTTATTACTCGAAGACGACAGGTTATTGGGAGAGAGTCTCAAGGAATATTTGGAACTGGAGGAGCTTGAGGTCGATTGGGCACAAGGGGGCAATGCCGTGCTTGATCTGACCTTTGACGGTCAGTACGATCTATATGTATTTGACATCAACGTTCCCGAGATCAACGGTCTGGAGCTGCTGCGGGAACTGCGCGAATCGGGAGACATGACACCGGCCATCTACATCTCGGCCTTGAGCGATATCGAATCGATCACGGACGGATTTGAGGCCGGAGCAGTCGATTATGTCAAAAAGCCGTTTGATCCTGAAGAGCTGGTGGTACGGATCCGGCATCGGTTTGCCGCACGCAGTGACGTGCAGCACTACGAACATCTCACCTTTGATCCGATGACGGGGATCGTCACCACGCCGGAAGAGTCGATCCATCTGGGCGAAGTGCAAAAACGGATTTTTACGCTGCTCCTGAGACGTCAGGGGGAGGTGGTCCGTCCGGATGAGCTTTTTGAGGCAATGCGTGAGCCCAACTACAACGCATTGCGTGTTACGATCAGCAAGATGAAAAAACGGCTGGGGATCGAGATCCAAAATGTCCGGGGCGAGGGCTATCGGCTCGCAAAGGTGACGGGTGAATAAATACGAGATCGAATCGGGCCTGAAGAGTTTTGCCCTCTTTTTTGTTCTGATCACTTCGATCTATGTTTCCTTTTTGTACCAGTCATTTTCGAGTCGTCAGCATGAGCTTGATACCCGGATCATGCAGCAGATGCGGATCTTCTCTTTTGATCCGACGACCGAAGAATTTGACTTGACATTTGTTCCGCACGATGCCAATATGACTCTCCTGACCCTTCACCATGACCCCAAGAGTGTCTACAGCTACTTCATGGTGCCGACCGAAGATGATTTTTTGATGAAAGTCTCATTGCCGATGGAGCGGTACCGGGCGCAGCTAAATGCGATCCGTGCAGAGGTGCGCAGCGGCGCAGTGTGGTATCTGCTGTTGATTGCGCTGCTTTCGTTTGGGCTGGCATACTATTCGCTCCAGCCGATCCGTCGTGCCATGCGCCTCAACAAAGAATTTATCCGGGACATTCTTCACGATGTCAATACCCCCATTGCTTCCATCGCCGTCAATCTCAAGCTCTTGCAGAAAAAATTCGGAGAGCATCGGGCATTCGATCGTATCTGGAACAATATCGAGTCGATCGGTGTGATGCGGGAGAATCTTCAGGCCTATCTTGGGCGGAAGCAGGGGGATGTGTCGGAATTTGATTTGCGGGATATTGTGGCACAGCGGATGGAATATTTTCGCGTTCTGTATCCGTCGATTCACTTTGAGACCCAGGCACACGAGACAATCCTGTGCCAAACCCATCGCGAGAGTTTCGTGCGCATTCTCGACAACCTTTTGAGCAATGCGGCCAAATATAACAAACCTAAGGGGAGTGTCATCGCTACGATCGAAAAGGATCAGCTCAGTGTGCGTGACACCGGCCAGGGGATCCGCAATCCCAAACGGGCATTTGAGCGCCATTACAAAGAGGGAGAACGTGGCATGGGACTGGGATTGCACATTGTTCAGCGTTTGTGCCGAGAGTTGGGGATAGGCATCGCTTTGGAGAGTAAAGTGGGGGTAGGAACGACGGTGAAACTTCACTGTGCCCGGGTAAGGAAAAAGTAATACAAATTGTGTATGATACGCATAGACCTACAAAAGGGAGATCATGAAACGCATTTTATTGGCCATGGTGTTGACCGGTGCGCTGTTGCAGGCGTCACACCTGAGCGCACTGATGGCTCGGTACAAAAAAGCACCCGAAAGTCAGAAATATAAGATAATGAAC
>CAYSQV010000132.1:0-4207 GCA_964433295.1 uncultured Nitratifractor sp.
GGTACCATCTGCCAGGGGCGGTCCACGACGACGACGAGTTGCTGAGCGTCCCGGAGCAGGGCGCCCCAACTCACCGCTGGGGGCTGGATGCCCAACCCTAGGAAGCTCAAGGAAGTCTCACCGAGGATCATCGAGGGGATCGAGAGCGTGATGTTGACCAAGAGGTAACTCATGAAGTTAGGTAGCATGTAGCGGAAGATGAGACGTGAGACAGATGCGTTGTAGATCTCTGCCGCCATCACATAATCCTCCTCGCGCAGCGAGAGCAGTTTGCCTCGCACGGTGCGTGCCAACCCACCCCAGCCGACGACGGAGAGAATAATGGTGATGGCGAAGTAAGTCTTGGTGACCGGCCAGTTGCGCGGCACCGCTGCGGCCAACGCCATCCACAGTGGGATCTTGGGGATCGCGACCAGGAAGTCAACCAGTCGCATAATCACTTCGTCAGTTACATCACCGAAGTAACCAGCCAATCCTCCCAGAGTGCAACCCAGGACGAAGGTGATAATCACCCCACCAAAACCGATGAACAGCGATACACGCCCCCCGTACAGGGTACGCGAGAAGATGTCGCGCCCATAGCGATCGGAGCCGAAGAGGAACACCGGAGGACCATCAGGGCCAGTGCCAAAGGGGCGCCAATTGATAGGGATCACCCCGAACAGCTTGCGGGGCTCCTCCACCGGGAAGAAGAACAGGATGGGGAACTTCTCGCTGGTGTCCTCAGTGAACACCATGCGCACGGTCTCCGGATCGAGCTTCTTGCGCAGTCTGTAGACATACGGCCGCTGGAATTTCCCGTTGTCTATGAAGTGGATCTTGGTCGGGGGCATGTTCTCGTAGCCCGGGTAGCGTTGCATGACATCGTAGGGAGTCACCAGATCGGCGAACACCGCCGCGAAGTACAACACGGCCAGTACTCCCATGGATAACAACGCGAGCCGGTGCTTCTTGAATTGCCACCACATCAGTTGCCAGTGGGAAGCGTAATAGATACGCTGTTCTTCCTCGCTTAGTTCTTCATATATGTCTGTTTGATTGGCACCCATATTACGTCCCCCTTGCCCCGTAGCGGATTCGCGGGTCCAGCCACGCCAGCAGGATGTCAGACACAAGCGTCCCGAGCACGGTTAGCACACTGAGAATCAGTACGATGCTGCCAGCCAAGTACATATCCTGCGACAGTGTTGCACTCATCAAGACTGGACCAATCATCTGGAGATTGAGCACAATCCCCACGATCACACCACCGTTGATCAGGCCCGGGAGAATCCAGCCGATAGTGCTGAAGACCGGGTTCAAAGCGACCCGCACGGGATACTTGAAGAGCAGCTTCAGTTCTGTGAGCCCTTTGGCCCGGGCTGTCACTACGTAAGGCCGCCGCAATTCATCCAGCAGTGTGGCCCGCAGGGTGCGGATGAGGCCCGCGGTACCGGAAAGCCCGATGATCACAACGGGCAACCAGATGTTGCTCAGCAGGTTCAGGAACTTGGCCCATGACCAGGGGGCATCTCGGTACTCCAATGAGAAGAGGCTGGTGACCATCGAACCCGCCAGTTTGTAGAAGAGCCAGGACAACACCAGAGCCAGCAGGAACTGAGGTACTGCAAGGCCAATGAACCCCGCGAAGGTAGCAACGTAGTCGAACCAGGAGTGCTGGTAGACCGCGGAGACGATGGCAATGGGAACAGCCAGGATGTACACCACGATCAGGCTGGCGAGGGAGATACCGACGGTGATTGGCAGACGCGACCAGATCACTTCTCCCACCGGCTGCTGCCACTGGAACGAACGGCCGAACTCACCTCGAAACACGCTGGCCATCCACTTGAAGTACTGAACAGTGATAGGCTTGTCCAACCCATATTGGGCTCGCAATCGAGCGATCTCGGCCTCGTCAAATGTCTGACCTGAGTCTTCCAATCGCTGGATGTAAACAGTCAGATAGTCCCCTGGCGGGAGCTGGATGATGATGAATGAGATAATGGTCAGAAGGACCAACAGGGGGACCATGATTATCGCACGGCGGATTATGTAAGACAGCATAAATTTCCTCTCCCCTCCTCTCTCCAAAGATGAGAGAATCCGGATGTTATTGGACGTTCACCTCGGCGCCCTGCGGCGCCCTGCCCACGTCCTACGCCCTGGAACTTCTGGGGGCTATCCGCGCGGATGGCCCCCAGAAGGGTGTCCCAGTCCTCTTGGTGGCTGGGTCAGGCTAAGCGGGCTTGAAGAACACCTGCTCCTGTGCGAACATCATCGCCGACGAACGTCCGGAGTGTGGCACATTGGCCAGCCTCTTGGGGACGATGACGGGGTCGATGACGTCCCGGGCGAGCGGGAAGATAGGAATGTATTCCTTGAACCACTCGGCAAACCGCTTCTCCGCGTCCCTGGCCTGAGTCGTGTTGGGGTTGATGCTGCGCATCTCGGCGTCGATGGCGTAGAGTTCCTTGACCCAGTCAGGGGGTTCCTCGCCCTCTTTGCCGGCCGTCTGCATCCACTGATGCCACAGCCGCCCATAGCCCACCCGGCTGTTGGGCATGTAGTCCCACATCAGGTACGGCCAGTTGCAGTCATCGAGCCAGTCGATGCTGGCATAGAGCTGGTTGGAGTCGCGGAGCTGGTTGCGCAGTGAGGCCTCGATCTGCTTCAGGGGGGTATAGATACCCACGTCCTCCAACTGTGTCTTGATCATCTCGGCCGGCTGCCCAAACAGCGGGTTGAGCGCCACGTCCATGCGGAACTCAAAGCGCTTGCCGCTGGGGTAGAGCCGCCAGCCCTCGCTATCCCGCTTGTCGAGCCCTACTTTGTCCAGCAACTCGTTGGCCAGGTCCTTGTCATTGACGTCGGGGATCCAGGGGTTCACTTTCCCCATACCGAGGAACAGCACGTCGATGATCTCCGTGTAGTCGAGGGCGGCGTTGATGGCGTGGCGGAAGTCCTTCTGGCGCACGATCTCCCGCCATTCCTCGTCCTCGTTGGTCATGTTGATGAAGAGCGCCACCGGCGCGTTGTGGTAGACCATGTCCAGCACCACGCGGTAGTCGTTCTCCGCCTCGTGCTCCTTGTAGAGTCCGATGTCCTCATGATGCAGGATCTCGCGGGCGTAGTTGGCCTCGCCGTTGATGATCGCGGCCGGGATGTTGGCGGCATCGGAGAGCACAACCGCCTCAATGCGCTCCACGTAGGGTAGCTGTTTCCCCTCGGTATCAACCTTCCAGTAGTAGGGGTTGCGCTCCATGATGATGAGTTCCTCGGGGGATTCCTTGACAATCCACCCACGCAGGACCGGCATCTTCTCGGCCACATGCTCACAGCCGCCGCCCCACCAGCCGGCGCCCTGATCCAGGAACATCTGGGACCACTCTTCGACGCTTACGCCTGCTTCCTCACACACTGTCTTCAGCTCATCCTCAGAGATGTAGTTCTTATGGAACTGCTGGAGATAGTGCTTGGGCTTCAGCAGGAAGCAGTAGGGGTTCCACAGGTTGCCCATCCCCATGGTCTTCAGGAAGCGACCGTTGGGCTTGGCGAAGGTGACCTTGAAGCTGAAGTCATCAAGAATCTCGAGCTTCATTGGCTCTCCGGCAGGGTCCGCGCCAGCGCGCAGGGTTGAGGAAAGCACTGGCGTCACTTCCTCGTTCATCAGCACATCTTCCCAGGTGAAGCGGATGTCCTCGGTGGTCACTGGCTCACCGTCCGACCACTTAAGCCCCTTGCGCAGCGTGAAGCTATACTCGGTGCAATCATCGTTCACACTCCAGTCGCTGCACAAGTTGCCAGTGATGGGCCCAGTGTGATGCTCGGGTGTGTTGAGGAACGACTCCAGCGCGTGCTGACAGGGGTAAGACCAGGTAGGGTTGGTGGTGGGTGCGCGCAGGATCTCGTCTTCTTTGCTGTACACGCCTGGCTCCCAGTCAGGGAGGTCTTCCTCAACTATACGGACGCCCGGGCCTACCACGAAGGGCTCCAAGGGTAGGCGCTCCTCTACAGGTGGAAGCTTCCCAGCGGCGACCAGTGCAGCTAACGAAGGGGCCTCACTGTAACCTGAGGGAGCGGCTGTAGGCTCCTCTTTTTTCTCCTCTGTGGCCGGTACCTCGGTTGCTTTCTCCTCTGCGGCTGGTGTCGCAGCACCGCCGCCACATGCAGCCGCCGCTACCCCGACGGTCATCAGGGCCGACACCTGCAGAAACTCGCGTCGCGT
>CAYSQV010000133.1:0-4183 GCA_964433295.1 uncultured Nitratifractor sp.
CTGAGAGCCTACAAGAAACAGGCCGGAGCTTTGATCGATTTTGGGATCATTGAATTGCTGGAAGCCTACCGCGAAAAAGCCACGCAATCCCAATATCTCCATTATGCCGACCAGATCAAGACCCTCCTTGCCCCCAACATAATGGGGGAGCGTTTTAAAATGGTTGCTTTTGAGAAAAAGAGTGCGATCAGCCGCGCAGACGCTTGATGATCAGACAGCGTCGGAGCGCTTTGGCTTCGCTGCCGTATTTTTGAACGTAGCTGTTGAATTTTTCTTCGCCGATCAGGGTAATACAGGAGGCTTTGGTCATAGCAGTAGCGGATCCCTCATGGCGTTTGCGCGGTTTGGTCTGGGCGTTGGTGGTGTTTTCGGTATGGGTGTAGGTACGTTGCGGTCCGAGGAGTTCGGGATCTTTTTTCTTGGACTTCAGGCTGTACGGTTCGGGTTTGATGACATATTTCCCCTCTTCTTTTTGAGTATACATGCGCCGCCGAGGCGGGGGCGGTGTCTTCGGGGTATTTCTCTCGGTCCATTCACCGTTGTCGACCGGCACATTGATGGTGCGGTAGCTCGAGCAGCCCCCCAAAAACCAAAGTCCCAAGCCCAAAATCAGTATTGTTCGCATCAAAAGATATCCTCCCACAAGGTGTAATCAGCGTATTGTACACGACTTTCATTAATCATCAGGTAATGGCTGCAACAGCGATGGCAAATCCGCCGTCGTGGCTGATCGAAAGGGCTATGCTGTGTACATCAAATTGCGTGTGTGCCCAGGGGGGGAGTGTGCAGAGAGGGGCTCCCCGCTGATCGTAATTCAGCCAAATATCGTGAAATCCCAGTTCCCGCCCGATCCCGCAGCCCAGCGCCTTGGCGATGGCCTCTTTGGCTGCCCAGTATCCGGCGAGGGATTCGGGTTTGTGATTGAGAGTATCCTGTTCTTCTTCGGTCAAAAAACGATTGAGAAACTTCACACCGAACTTCTCAACAGCGGTTTCGATACGGTGGATCTGGACGATGTCGGTTCCTATTCTCATGAGGGTATTGTATCTTTTTCCTGCATAAATTCAGGGCACCCGTGAGGGGTGCCCCTACGGTTTTGTTATTCGAACATCCACTCGACGATCCGGGAGACCTCATCGGCGATGAAACATTTGACAGGGCTTTTCTCCAGCGGTTTGGCAGGCACGATGGCTTTGGCGAAGCCCTGGGTGTGGATCTCCTTGAGTCGCTGTGTCAGGCCGCTGACTTCTCGTACTTCTCCGGTGAGACTCACCTCGCCCAAAAAAAGCGTCTGAGCACTGAGCGCCCGCTCGCGATAACTGCTCAAAATCGCAGCGATCACTGCCAGATCGGCTGAGGGCTCGGTGATCTTGATCCCGCCGCTGATATTGATAAACACATCATAGGTCCCCAGCGGCAGATCGAGCTTTTTCTCCAGCAGCGCCAGCAGCATGCCCAGACGGTTGTTGTCAAACCCCGTGGAGCTGCGTTTGGGATGGGCATGCGCTTCGGCCACGAGCGCCTGCACTTCGATGATAATGGGGCGCGATCCCTCCATGATGACTGTCAGAGCCGATCCTGGCTGGAGTGTTTGTTTGTCAAAAAACCGTCCCGCCATACTCTGAGCGTCACTAAGCCCGTTGGCGTTCATCTCGAAGATGCCCACCTCATTGGTCGAGCCGAAGCGGTTTTTAAATCCCCGCAGCAGGCGCAGTTCGGAGTTGGAATCTCCTTCAAAATAAAGTACGGTATCGACCATGTGCTCCAGCACACGTGGGCCGGCGATCGAACCGTCCTTGGTGATGTGACCGATGATAAAGATAGGGATATGCAAGCTCTTGGCGATCCGCATCAGCTCAAACGTGATGGTGCGCACCTGCGTCACGCTGCCAGGAGCTGACGGGGTCTCGTCAGTATAGAGGGTTTGGATCGAGTCGATGACGATAAACCCGTACGACTGCCCTGCGATCTCGTTCAACACCGCCTGGAGGCTGATCTCAGCCAGCAGATAGAGATCGTCGTGATTGGCATCCAGTCGGTTGGCACGCAGTTTGATCTGTCCGGCCGACTCTTCGCCCGAGACATAGAGGACTTTGGTGCCGGTGCGGGCTAGGTTGCCGGCGATCTTGAGCAGCAGCGTGGACTTGCCGATACCGGGTGATCCCCCGATGAGCGTGAGCGATCCGGGTACGATCCCGCCGCCGAGTACCAGATCGAGTTCTTTGCTGCCGGAGGGGAAACGGGTGATGTTGTCCTCATCGATCTGTGTGATCGGTTTGGCTTTGGAGTCGGAGGCTACCCGGGCGGTACCGGAGGTGGACTCGAGAAATTTGATCTGTTCGCTCGTGAGCTCGACGATGCTCTCCCACTCACCGCAGGAGGGGCACTTCCCCATCCATCGCGGCGTCTGAAAACCGCATGCCTGACACTCAAAGAGGGTTTTTTTCTTTGCCATATGTCTATCCTTTGGCTTGTTTGCGGGTATTATAGAATGATTTTGGCAGTGGAGCACAAAATATGTCATATTGTCATATTTTCGCTATAATCATTTCAGCTTCGCAAAAAACCAAGTAAGGAACTCTCCATAAGAACATTGCACAAACTTCTGTTGATTTCGCTGATAACGATGGGAACTCTTTTGGTCGCCCAGACATCCTCTGGTAACGTCCCAAGGCAAAAACCATTGATGAGATGGTCAAAATCTATGATGGAATTCTGCGTTCGAATGACGCGGTCAGATTGCTTGACTATACCTATCCCGCAGTCTTCGACTATGCGCCAAGAGAGCAGGTTGAGGCATAGCTCAAGCAGGCTGAGCAGAAGAACGATCAGCTCCATGCGCAGGTTTTGGATCTCAATCAGACATACGATACCCCCATCCGGACATTTTCCAAAGGGAAATATACCCAGGTGCATTACCGTGTAACGATCGCCATGGACATGAGCAAGGGGCAAGAGAGCAATCGGACAAAAGCCATTCTGGAAGATCCCAAAAAACTCAAAGAGTTCCAGGCCTTTATGATCAAAATGATGGAAGCGACCCTCGGCAAAGGGAGCACCGTACGTTTCAAGCCCAATACCCTGGAGATGATCCTGCACAAAAACGGCGCCTACATTGCTATTGAGGAGGGAGACCAGGGGTGGAAAGCGGTCGATCTCTCTCCGGCGACGGCGCCAAAACTTGAAAGAATTCTCCCCAAAGAGATTTTTACTGCCTACAAAACGACGATCGAAAAACTCAAAACGGAGTTGAAAGAACAGCAAAAGAAGATCATGGAAGTGATGGGGATCCAGGCATAGAGGATGTTTCGATTGTGGGTGTATGCGGCTGGACTGCTTGCCCTGTGGGGGTGCGGCGGAGTGGATAGCGCTGGATCGGGCCGGGAGTATTTTGTATCGCTTTCGGGCGGGGACGACGGTGACGGAACAGCGTCTCATCCTTTCGGGACGATTCAAAAAGCGCTTGAGACGGCTCGGGCAGGTGATACGGTGACCATCCGGCCGGGGGCTATGCAAAAACCTCATCGAGGATTGTGTTGACGTATTCGTTGGCTTTGAAGCGGATCAGGTCGTCGGGGGTCTCTCCGGTGCCGATGTAGTAGATGGGCATGCGCAGTTCGTCGGCGATGGTCAGTACTGCGCCCCCTTTGGCGGTGCCGTCGAGTTTGGTGATGATGATGCCGTCGATACCGATAATCTCGTCGAACGCTTTAGCCTGATTGATCGCGGAACTTCCCTGTGTTCCGTCAAGGATCAGCAGCTTGCGATCGGGTGCTTCGGGCAGCGCACGATCGGCGATGCGGACCATTTTTTTGAGTTCTTCGGAGAGATTTTTTTCGGTATGGAGCCGTCCGGCGGTGTCGATGATGACGTTGTCGATCCCTTTGGCCACGGCCGATTCGATCGCGTCATACACTACCGCGGAGGGATCGTGCCCCTGCCGGGTGGCGACGATGGGGATCTCGAGCCGATCGGCCCAGCGGCTGAGCTGCTCGATCGCCGCGGCACGGAAAGTGTCCCCCGCACCCAGCAGCACTTTGCGTCCTTGCTTTTGATAGAGGCGGGCCAGTTTGGCGATGGTGGTGGTCTTGCCCGCACCGTTGACCCCGACAATCATCTCAACGAAGGGTTTGGCGTCACCGGGTTCGATCCATTCGGCTCGGTACTGAAAGACACTGATGAG
>CAYSQV010000134.1:0-4161 GCA_964433295.1 uncultured Nitratifractor sp.
TTCCAGATACCGGAAAAAAGATTTTCCCCCAAAAGCGTTACCAGCAGGACAAGGGCTGATAAACATCCTCCGGTCAACATAAACAGATCACGGATCTGTTGGCGATAGACCCAGCAGTGGATTCCGAGCCATGCCGCCCAGATCCCAAATCCCAGGGGTGTGCCCTCTCCCAAAACCCCATCGATCCCGAGCCAGGTTGCTGCGATCCCCGCAGCCGCGGCGGGAAACCGTATGCCGATCCGGGAACCGGGGGTGTTGTGTCGCAGTCGTTCCCAGATCACCACCACCGCGGTGTTGAATCCCAGTACCATCAAACTGCTTGCCGTTCCACCGGACAGGAACGGAAACCATCCCCATCCCAAAAGTGCGCCATAAAGCACGATTGCGACATTGACCACACCGATCCACAAGAGCCACAGCGGTTCAAATCGCCCCAGCCATACCCAGGGGAAAATCAGCGCTCCCCATGTGGCGAACAGCTGCCAGGTATCTGCCCCGGTCTGGTAGATCTGGCCAAACAGTGCCAGCAGCCCTCCGGTGAGGATCGAGCCGCCCAACAGAGCAAGCCGACCAACCGGTGTCGAGGCATCCCGCCATATCAGGGGCACAAATGCAAGCAGAAGTCCCCCCTCTATCAGCGCGAATTTTCCTATTTTTCCCAGTCCTTCCCAGTTGTAGGCGATGAAAAAAATTACGCCTGTTACTGTACTGAGTACGCCCAGTCCCAGCAGCAATCTTTCGATGAAGCGGTGCCAGGCCCGGGTATCGGGAAGAGCACCGGTCAGTTCCATGGCGTTTCGGATATTTTCGGGTGCGATCTGTTTTTGTTCGACCCACAATAAGATTTGACGGCGTTTGGATAACATGGAGATATTATAGCGAAATATTAAAAAGAGGGAGACAATGGCAGGATCCCCCCCTGACGGAGGGGTATGGAGGGGAGCGCTTTGTTATACGCGGGCCTCTTCGCGGCGCTGGAGGTACTCCCACTTGGCATCGATGTCCTTTTGGATCTGCTCGATGACGTGTTTGTTCTCAGGCTTGAAAAGGTGTTTGTATCGTCCCTGTGCAGCGAGATATTCTTCGACCGGTATCACATTTTTGGGACGGTAGAGGATATTGAGCTCGGTACCGTTGATGATCTCGTAAATGGGGAACATCAGGCTGTCGGTTGCCAGATCAGTGACATGGATGGTGTCTTTGGGGTCAAACTTCCACTCGGTAGTACAGGCTGAGACGGTGTTGATGAAGCATGGCCCTTCGGTATCGAGAGCTTTTTGGAATCCTTTGGCCATGATTTTCCACTTGTTGGGGGCCAGCTGGGCGACATACGGGGCGCCGTGGGCTGCCATGATGGCGACGATGTCTTTTTTCTTCTGCTTTTTGCCGTAGCTGGCGCTCCCGGCTTGTGCGGTGGAGGTGTGGGCCCCTACGGGTGTTGAGGAGGAACGCTGGCCGCCGGTATTGGCGTAGTTCTCGTTGTCCAGAACGATGTAAGTGAAGTCGTGTCCCCGCTCCACAGCACCGGAGAGGAACTGAAAACCGATGTCGTACGTCGATCCGTCTCCGCCGAAGGCGACGAATTTGACCGGAGCATCGGGATCCTTGAGGGTTCCTTTGCGTTTGCGGGTTTTGTACATTGCTTCCGCGCCGCTGATGGCACTGGCTGCGTTCTCAAATCCAATATGGATCCAGCTGGTATCCCAAGACGTGTAGGGGTAGACCGCGGTCGAGACCTCAAGACAGCCGGTGTTGGCGCTGATTACGAGGTTGTCATCGGTAGCGTTCATCAGTTCACGGACGATCATCGAGTGGGCGCAGCCCGGGCAGAGAAGGTGGGCACCCTCGAAGCGCTCATTGGCAGTAGAGAATTCTTTCAGGTTTTTGATATTGGTAATGGCCATGCTTAGCTCCTTTTGGTCTCAAAAAATCCGAGTTTGGGTCCGCGAACGCCGCTGAACTGCTGGATCGGTGTGGTGATGTGGCCGGCGTCGGCGTGCGCTTTTTGTTCCCGGAAGATCCGCTTGGCTTCTTCGACCGAGAAATCCCGGCCGCCCAGTCCATAGATGAAATTGGTAATCAGCGGACGGTTGGAGGTCGTATAGGCTGCGGCGGAGATCTCATTGAACAGTGCCCCCATGGCGCCGCCCGGAGAAGACTTGTCCAAAACAGCGATCGCTTTGAGCGGTGCACCGTCGATGGTATCACGGATCAGATCGTACGGGAAAGGACGGAATACGCGCGGCGCGATGATGCCGGCTTTGATCCCCTCCTCTTTGCGCAGTTCTTCGGCGGCGAGGATGGCTGTCTCGACGCTGGAGCCCAGCGCCACGATGGCCACTTCGGCATCCTCGATCATGTAGCTTTCGACCCGCTTGTACTCGCGGCCGGTGAGGGCCTTGAAGCGGGCAAACGTCTCATCGATTACTTTGCGGGAATCCATAAGGGCTTTGTGCTGTTTGGCTTTGTGCTCGAAGTGCCAGTCCTCTTCGGTTTGTGCTCCGTGGGTTACGGCGCGGGAGAAGTCGAGCATCTCGTCGACTGGGACATAATCCCCGACGAACTTGTACGCCTCTTCGTCCTGAAGCGGCAGAACTTTTTGGGCTTTGTGCGAGGTGGTAAATCCGTCCTGGTGCATCATCACCGGCAGGCGCACATCAAGGTGCTCACCGATAGGAAAAGCACACAGCGCCAGATCATAAGCCTCCTGGGCATTGAACGCATCCATCTGAATCCAGCCGCTGTCGCGCCCAAGATACATGTCAGCATGATCTCCCCGGACATTGAGCGGGGAGGCCAGTGCACGGTTGACGACGGTCAGTACCAGCGGGAGGCGCATGCCCGAAGCCTGATAGAGTACCTCGGCCATCAGGGCAAATCCCTGAGAGGAGGTGGCGGTAGCGACCCGTCCTCCGGAAGCGGCCGCTCCGACGCATGCCGACATCGCAGCATGTTCCGATTCGACCATCACAAATTCACCGTCAACATAACCGTTGGCGACGTACGAGCCGTACCCCTCGACGATGGGGGTGGAGGGGGTGATGGGGTAGGCGGCCACGACATCGATCTGTGCCTGGCGCAGTGCCTGGGAGGTGGCGTAGTTGCCGTCCCAGACCTCGATTTCATTGATATCAAACTTTTTTGCCATGGGGATCCTTTTATTTCTCTTTTTTCTTTTTCTCGGGCCACTGGGAGAGCGCAACATCGAGTTCTTCATTGGTATCGAACATCAAGAGCGATTTGGGATTGGTGGGGCATACTTCTACACATACACCGCACCCTTTGCAGTGGTCATAATCGATCCCGAGCATCTGCTTGTCACGGGAGATGATGGAGGTATCGGGGCACCAGACCCAGCAGTTTTGGCAGTCAATGCAGATGTCACGGTTGTAGACCGGTTTGAGGACACGCCACGATGCGACGGTTGCCGTATAGGAGTTGTGATCCGAGTAGTGACGGTCTTCGGGGCGGATGTGTGCGACATCGGTGACCGGATCGACAAACGAATTGATCGCGACCCCCTGGGTCACTTCATCCCAGCCGACTTTCTCTTCGGCACCGAGTTCGCGGATACCGCGATTGGCTGTTCCGGGTACATTCTGACTCATGTTAACTCCTATTTTACTTCATTGTAGGCGCGGGTGATCGCTTCCATATTGGCATCGATGATCTTCTGGGGGAATTTTGCCAGGACCTTCTTCATGCTCTCCAAAAACTCATCCAGCGGGAACATCCCGGAGATTTTCATCAGGGCACCCAGCATGGGGGTGTTGGGCATGGAGCGACCGATGGTCTCCTTGGAGAGGCCGATGGCATCCAGGACATGAACCCGGTCGATCTTGTCGCTCAGCGCCGGGATTTTGGCGACAAGCTCCTCTTTGGGAAGGTGGGTGGTGATGATGTATTGAGTGGTGGGTTTCTCGTTTTTGGTGATGTCATCGGTGTAGGCCAGGCCCGGGTCGATGACCAGCACATAGTCGGGGTTCATTTTGGTGGCGTGGTTGATGATCGGTTTGTCATCGATGCGGTTGTAGGCATTCATCGCTGCGCCGCGTTTGGCCGATCCGTACAGCGCATAGGCCTGCACCTCTTTGCCGGTCGCCGCGACGACCGTTCCGAGTCCTTTGGCGCCGGTGACCGCACCTTGTCCGGCACGGGAGT
>CAYSQV010000135.1:0-4134 GCA_964433295.1 uncultured Nitratifractor sp.
TTCGGTCTGAGCCGTACCGGTCATCCCGGCGAGTTTGTCGTACATGCGGAAGAAGTTCTGATAGGTGATCTCGGCCAGGGTCTGGGACTCCTCCTGGATGACGACCCCTTCTTTGGCTTCGAGTGCCTGGTGGAGTCCGTCACTGTAGCGGCGTCCTTCCCCCAGGCGGCCGGTAAACTCGTCGACGATGACAATCTCGCCGTCCCGGTTGACGTAATCGACATCTTTTTCAAACAGATAGTGGGCTTTGAGCGCCTGATCAAGGTGGTGGGCGAGGATGGCGTTTTCGCTGTTGTAGAGGTTGCCCACGCCGAAGAGCTCTTCAGCCTTTTCGAGTCCCTGCTCGGTCATGACGATCGTACGGTTTTTCTCATCGACGATGAAATCGCCGGTGGTTTTTTTGTCTTCGCCCGGTTTGGTGGGGAGCTCTTCCCCTTTTTCAAGCTGGAGAGCGACACGGTTGGCGGTAAAGTAGTGCTGCTGGTCGCGCTGCGCCGGCCCGGAGATGATCAGGGGGGTACGGGCCTCGTCAATGAGGATCGAATCCACTTCGTCGACGATGGCATAGTAGTGGTCGCGCTGGACCTTCTCGTCCTCGCGTACCTTCATGTTGTCGCGCAGGTAATCAAAACCGTATTCGTTGTTGGTACCGTAGGTGATGTCTGCGGCATACTGGGCCTTGCGTTCCTCTTCATCTTCCACGGCGGCGGTGATGCAGCCGGTGGTGTAGCCCAAAAAGCTGTAGAGCCGTCCCATGTCATCCGCATCCCGCTGAGCGAGGTAGTCGTTGACCGTGACCACATGCACGCCGCGGCCGACCATCGCGTTGAGCGCGACGGCAAGGGTAGCAACAAGGGTTTTCCCTTCGCCGGTTTTCATCTCGGCGATGTCCCCTTCGTGGAGGACCATTCCGCCGACGAGCTGGACATCGTAGTGGCGCAATCCCAGGACCCGTTTGCTGGCCTCCCGCGTGATCGCAAACGCATCGTAGAGCACATCATCGAGGCCTTTCTCCCGGGCCTGGACACTCTCTCTGAGTGCGGAAAAAGCGGCCTGCAGATCCTCGTCGCTCATCGCTTCATACTGTGCTTCGAGGGCATTGATGCGCTGGGCGCGCTTGAGGTAGGCTTTGACCTTGCGGTCGTTGGCGGTTCCGAAAACCTTTTTGAGTATGTTTGCCATGTTGTCTGATCCATTCCAAAAAATTGGCTTATTCTACCCAAATATTGTGTAAAGCTCGTTTACACCTTCCCAAACGGACGGTTTATAAAAAATGAAGCACCCGTTTGCTATGATATGGTTTTTAATCTCAATAAGGTTCCGGATGTTTTTTCCCCGATTTTTTCTGATCTTTTTCCCGATTTTGTTGTTTGCGGAGATCAAAATCCCGGTCAGTTTTTCGGCGAATTTTGTTCAGAAAGTCACCAGCCCCAGGCACAAGACAACCCTCTACAGCGGGGAGCTTCTTGTCAACCGCTCACGGGAATTCCGATGGGTCTATCGTCGGCCGACGGTCCGAGAGATTTGCGGAGACGGCAGCCGGGTACGGGTGATCGACCGTCAACTGGAACAGGTGGTGGTTTACACTGTCGGCAGCCTGCTCGATCTCATGCAGCTGCTCAAACGGGCCAAACCCTATCGGGGGGATATCTATCTGGCAAAATATCACGGCGTACGGTATACCCTGAAACTTGATCGACAAAAACGTCTTGAGCAGGTCGCCTACAAAGACGAAATGGAAAACGTCGTCAACATCCGTTTTCACCGTGTCCGCTACCGTACCCGGCCGCTCTCCGCGGAGCAGTTGCGCTGCACCGTGCCGAAATCGTATGACGTGATCCGAGGATAGTCTGATGGATACATCCTGGCTTGAACTGCTTAGCAATATCGACAAAATGGTCCTGGGGAGCATTGTGGGATCGATCGTACTGGCGTTTGTGCTGGTGGTGGCGATCTTCTCGTACAAGATCAAAGGCCAGCAGGACCTTCTTGCCCTTTTGCGCCAGGAGCTGAGTGAGGCCGAGCGCACCATTGGCGATCTGAGGGCTCAGCGGGATGACCTGGAGCGCAAAGTTGCCGACGGAGTGACCATTGTGGAGCATTATCAGGCGCAGGAGACCGACTGCCAAAAGGCCTCCGCCGCTCTTGAGAATGAGCGGGACGAAGCGCGGGCACAGATCGAGACACTCCGGGAGAAGGTCGCGCTCCTGGAAAAAGAGAGATCTTCTGCCCAGCATCAGGAGAAACAGACGCACGCAGAGCTGCTCGCGGCACGCGAAGAGATCGAAGCGGTCCTCAAACGCAACGAATTCTGGGTCGAACAGCTCTCCGAATTGCGTACCAAGCACGACGCGCTCAAACTCAAACTCCGATCATTGGAAAAAGGACAGTCATGACGACATTTCAGCTCGACACTTTCGGGCCGCTGGGGGAAAAACTCCAGCAGGCCATCGGGGAGCATGGCAAGATCGTCACATTCAATCGCAAAACGCACCCTTTTGACTACGACGATACCTTGAAACATTTCTATATCTTTCTCAGCGGCAAGATCAAGATCTTCCAAATGACGCTCACCAATGCCAAAGAGCAGACAATCTATCTGATGAGTCGGGGAGATATGTTTGATACGGTGGCCCTGCTGGACGGGAAAGAACACGATGTCATGGTGGAGGTACTTGAAGAGGGCAGTGCGTTGCGGATACCCATCGGCAAAGCGCGGGAGTGGATGTATGACTATCCGGCTTTTGGGGAAATTATCCTCAAATATGTGGCACACCAGCTGCGTCAGGTCGAAGAGCTGGCAAGCGATCTGACCCTGATGGATACACAGGAGCGGCTGCTGAAGCTCATCGTCCAGAACATGGAGCGCAAAGATGCCCGGGGACATGGCATCCTTGATGGACTTTCCCACACCGAACTGGCCAACCTCATCGGCACCGTACGGCACGTAGTCGATCGCCACATGAAAAAGCTCAAAGAGGAGGGAATACTGGAAGATGTTCGCAAAAAGATCCTCCTCAAAGACTACGAAAAACTTCACGATCGGATCCGCGAACTCCTCTAAACGGGCAGCGTGATCGTAAAGAGCGCCCCCCCCGAGTCGTTGACCGCCTCGATGCTTCCTCCGAATTTTTCCTGGATAATTGTCCGGACCATGTAGAGACCGATGCCGGTCCCTTTTTCGGCTTTGGTGCTGAAATAGGGCTCAAAGATCTTCTCCAGATTCTCTTCCGGGATCCCTCCGGCGTTGTCCCGGACGGTGATGATCCCCTGATCGCCCTTGCGGGTGGCACTCAGTAGGATGGCGGCGTGATCCACGTCGTGCTCGATGAGTGCATCCCGGGCATTCCCCACAAGGTTGAGCAAGACCTGGGCGAATTCGTTGGGGTTTCCGTGCAGAGTAAGGGTCTGTGTCGCGTCACACCGGATCGTGATGTTTTTGTGCTTGAGGTCATACCCGATAATGTCGATCATTTTGTCGTAGGCGTCGCGGGCGGGGAAGGTGACATGTTCTCCGGTGGGTTTGTAGAAATCCTTGAAATTGTCGATCGTATCGCTCATGAAAAAGATCTGCTCATTGGCCGCAGTAAGCATCTCGGTGAGTTTTTCGGGCGGGAGCCTCCCTTTGGTGTTGAGCGCTTTGGCGTTTTGAAGAATGAGGCTCAGGCGCGTGAGAGGATGGCGCCACTGGTGGGCGATGTTGCCGATCATCTCTCCCAGTTCGGCCAGGCGGGCCTGGTGGATGATGAGGCGGTCTTTGCGGGCGTTTTCCTGGGTTTTCTCTTCGACCCGCTCTTCCAGCGTATGGGTGAGCTCACGCAGCTCCTCCTGCTGACGGGTGAGGGTATCAAACATGTGCTCGATGGGACGCGAAAGAAGATAGGAGAGGGGGAATGCCCCGAGAAAGAGCAGGCCCAGTACCAGCATGGCGATGCGGTAGTCCTCCTGTCCGAACGCGATGACCGTGTCAGGCTTGGGGCTGAAGGCAACGTTGATGTATTCGGTCCCCATGGGGATGGTCTTGGCATAGACTTTTTTCGATTCGGAGAGGAAGGTTTGATGGGGTTTTTGGGGGATATTCTCCGGAGAAATGGGGAGAATATCCCCAATTTTTCCGGGGTTGACGCTCCGGTC
>CAYSQV010000136.1:0-4117 GCA_964433295.1 uncultured Nitratifractor sp.
CTCCCAACGGGCTGGATAAGCTTGGTTTGACCGATATTGGAACGGTCTACTACAATCTCGACTACGATACGCTGCAGGCACATGAGATCAATCGCGGTGAGTGTACGATCTCCACCAGCGGTTCGGCGATGTGTGATACGGGGATCTTTACCGGTCGCAGCCCCAAAGACAAGTACTTTGTCGATCAGCCTCCCTCCAACCAGCACATTGCCTGGGGGGATATCAACCAGCCGATCTCCAAAGAGATCTACGATGAATTGCTCGATCTCAGCCGTAGGCAACTCTCCGGCAAAGATATCTACATCATCGATGTCTTCGCCGGCGCCAGCCCAACCAGTCGCCGCAAGATCCGGTTTGTGACCGAAGTGGCCTGGCAGGCGCATTTTGTCAAGAACATGTTCATCCGTCCCACCGAAGAGGAGCTGGAGGACTTCGAACCCGATTTTACTGTTTATAATGCCTGCAAAGCAGTCGATGAGCATTACAAAGAACACGGACTCCATTCCGATGTATTTGTTGCGTTCAATGTCGAAGAGAAAACGTCTGTCATCGGCGGTACTTGGTATGGTGGGGAGATGAAAAAGGGGATCTTCTCGATGATGAACTACTGGCTGCCGCTGGAGGGAAAACTCTCGATGCATTGTTCGGCCAATGTCGGTCAAGAGGGGGACGTGTGCCTTTTCTTCGGCCTGAGTGGTACGGGCAAGACAACCCTCTCGACCGATCCAAACCGGGCTCTGATCGGGGACGATGAGCATGGTTGGGATGAGCACGGCGTGTTCAACTTCGAAGGGGGATGCTATGCCAAGGTAATCAACCTCGATCCCGACAGCGAACCGGAAATTTTCGGTGCGATCCGCAAGGATGCGCTGCTGGAAAATGTGGTCGCTGATGCCAACGGCAATGTCGACTACTCGGACGGCTCCAAGACCGAGAATACCCGGGTGAGCTACCCAATCGATCACATCGAAAACCACCAGCCAAGCCTCATGGCCGGGCATCCGAACAACATCATCTTTCTGACCGCCGATGCTTTCGGGGTGTTGCCGCCGGTAAGCAAGCTGACCAAAGAGCAGGCGATGTACTATTTCCTCAGCGGCTATACTGCCAAAGTCGCCGGCACTGAGCGGGGAATCACCGAACCGGTGGCAACCTTTTCGGCCTGCTTCGGCGAGGCGTTTTTGCCGCTCCATCCGACCACCTACGCCAAGCTGCTGGGCCAGAAGATCGACGAGCATGATGTCCATGTCTATCTGGTCAACACCGGCTGGACCGGCGGTCCGTACGGCGTGGGCAAACGGATGAGCATCAAGGACACCCGTGCCTGCATCAACGGCATTCTCAACGGTTCGATTAATGATGCGGAGTTTGAGACGCTGCCGATCTTTGACCTTCAGATCCCCCGGCATCTGGAAGGGGTGGCCGACAATGCTGTCCTCAATCCCCGCAATACCTGGGAAGACAAAGAGGCATACGACGATACTCTGGCCAAACTGGCCGGCATGTTCGTACAGAATTTTGAGCGCTACAATGATCGGGGAAGTGAGTTTGACTTCTCCTCGGCCGGTCCGCGGCTTTCGTGATCTTGCGTGCCGCCTCCGGGCGGTGACATCTGCTTCAAAAAGGCGTCGATATGGCCACATCCCTCAAACACAAACTCCTCAACATGTTTCGCGAAGTGATCCTCTACCACAGCGATTCGCTGGCATTTCGGGCCAAGCTTCTGACGCTGCTGGTGGTGGGAAACGGAGAGACGATCAATGAGTGTGAAGAGAAAAAACTCCTTGAGATCGCCCAAAAGATGTACCCGGATGACCATGATCGTGCCCAGGTTTTGATCGAGGCGGTGCATGAGTTCTACGACAAGATCAGCGAGCTGAACAATCTGGTCTATGACAGCCTCATCCAAAGCATCCTCTCCGATATCAAACAGACCCCGCGATACGCCCAAAAAATCGACATCGAACTCCTTGATACCCTCAAAGTTTGCATTGACGAAGAGGAGGAGATGATCTTTCACGATCGTATTCTCGCTTTCTTGGCCAACCTGAAGGAAGAGTATGGAAAGCTATAGGTTTGTGATCACAGGAAAAGTGCAGCATGTCTACTACCGCAAATTTATCTCTCAGGCATTGATGCGCAGACAAATCCGGGGGTATGTCCGCAATCTTCCCGACGGTACGGTCGAGGTGGTCGCCCGACTGTGGGAAGAGGACAAGGATGCAGTGCTCAGGATCCTCGAAGAGGGATCGCCTATGAGCACAGTGGAAGAGATCACTACCGAGATTCTCGAAGAGGATGATCTGGTGTATGACGGTTTTGAGATTCGTTATTAATATTGTTTACCCTCAGTTTACCTTCGAAGCGCATAATGGTTTTGTCGGTTCCCTGTGCGTGTTTTGAATTTCTTCCTTCAAAGCATTTTCCTCCTCCCCTTTTTTGCGCACAGGGGCTGCATAAGAATCCTCCTCTTTTTCTGATTGACTGAAATTCTTCCAATAAACACCATTGCATGGATATCATGACGAGTCTGATCGGTAATTGGTTATAAAAAATGTGGGAGAAATGTGAAGAGTATCGCATCGAGCTATCCCGAAGACCAAGAGGGATGTAACTTGGGGAGTAACGAGGGTTTGGCCTCCGGGTAGGTTGAAATGATAGCAATCTACGGTCAAGAAAAAGTCAATTTTTCTAATAAGTCCGATATAATCCTTCCAAAAAGGGACGGGATGAGCTGGGATGGGTTCGTGGCGCTGTTTATCTTTATTGCAGTAGCCGGTCTGACCCCCGGACCAAACAACGTCATCGCCATGGCGATCGGATTTAATCACGGTTACCGAAAGGTATTGCCGCACTTGATGGGCGTGACGGTGGGATTTCCGGTGATGCTGCTGCTGATCGGGCTGGTGCTGCGTCCGGTGATGGAGCAGTACCATGTTGTTTTTGCTCTGCTCAAATACACCAGCATCGCTTATATTCTCTACCTGGCCTGGCGTATCGCTGCCGCTCCGGTCGATGCTTCTGTGTTGCCTGGGGAGCGCAAACCGCCCATCACCTTCACACAGTCGGTGATGTTCCAGTGGATCAACCCCAAAGCCTGGGCCGGAGCATTGACGACGGTCACGGTGTATCTGCCTGCGGAGCACTACCGCACCAACCTGTTGATCGCCGCACTCCTCTCCGCGGTCACAATCGTGCTGGCGATCTCGCTCTGGGCCCTGATGGGTCGGCAGATACGCCATTGGCTCGAACGCCCCGCCCAAATGCGGGCCTTCAACATTACTATGGCGGCCCTCCTGGTGATCTCGGTCGGGATGATGGTGGCGTGACATGACGCTTGATCTCTTAACATACCTCTTTCTGTTCCTTGCCGGTGGGTTTGCCGGGTTTGTCGACAGCATCGCCGGAGGCGGGGGAATCATCACGCTGCCGGCACTCCTTGCCGCCGGTATCCCGCCCCATCAGGCGCTGGCGACGAACAAGCTGCAGAGCTCTTTTGGCAGCTTTACCGCCGTGGCCAACTACACCCGACTGGGGATGGTGCGCCCCAAAGAACTCCTCGAAGGGGTGATCGCCACACTCATCGGCGCGACGGCGGGTGCGTTGATCGTTCAGCTCTTTCCGGCCGATTTTCTGGAAAATCTCATCATCGTGATGCTCATCGTGATCTTTATCTATACCGCACTTTCACCGATGCTGGGCTTCGAAGCGGCACACCACCGGATCTCTCCGCGCCTTTTCTATGGGGTATTCGGGTTGGCGATCGGGTTCTACGACGGGTTTTTTGGGCCGGGGACCGGGAGCTTCTGGACGATGGCGCTGATCGTGCTGATGGGGCTTGATCTCAAACACGCCACCGCGCAGACCAAGCTTTTCAATTTCACGAGCAACATCGTCTCACTGATCGTCTTCGCTTTGTCGGGATTGATGGTATGGAGTGTAGGGATCGTGATGGGGGCCGGACAGATCGTGGGAGCCTACCTGGGCTCGACGCTGGTGCATCGGCGGGATGTGGGGTTTATCCGCGTGTTCTTTTTGATCGTGGTGGCCGCGACGATCGTACGCTTGATCGTCACGGGGGAGAGGGTTATTTTCGTATACCTTTGACCCATTGGAT
>CAYSQV010000137.1:0-4081 GCA_964433295.1 uncultured Nitratifractor sp.
CTACGTATGTGTGGTTTGGAAAAACAGAAGGGAGAGTCTATTTCCGAGGCACATATTCAGGATCAACCTGGGGTACCGATGGGACAAAAAAAGGGACATATAAAATCATCGATGGGGACAAAAACGACAAAAAGAGGTTTGGGAGTACTTTTGTCGGCAGTATGGGTAAAGGGCTTTACTTCACGCACACGGATGATGACTACGGGGAAGAGGTATGGACGATCACGGATAACAGCAAGACTCCAACCCTCCTCAAGGACATAGCAGATGGCAACACCAGTGGCACCAACTACAGTACAGTGGGCTATGATACGGGCAAATTTGTCTTTGGAGGCAAACTCTATTTCAGTGCTTATGATCCAGGTGAGGGCAGGAGGCTTTGGGCGACACAGGGGGATGAAGCGAGTACAAACGCTCTTTTTGACCATGCCCCAGGGCCCTATACTACTCTTGGATATACAAAAAGGGCTCAACTGGATGCGCATCACCTGATCATAGGTGCCTACTCCCCCGCTGCGGTGTATCTGATGGATGACAATGGTACGATCACAAAACTCGCTGAGGATTCTGAATAGAAGATCAGAAGTTCGACGGCGCGGGGGTGTTGATGAGGTTATAAAACTCGTTGCGGGTGCGCTGGTCGCTTTTGAACAGGCCGCGAAGCGCTGAGCTGACGGTAGTGGAGTTGATCTTCTCGACTCCGCGCATCTCCATGCACATGTGGCGGGCATGGAGTACCACGGCAACCCCTTTGGGGTGGATGGTCTCCTCGATCGCATCGGCGATCTGCTCGGTCATCTGCTCTTGGATCTGGAGGCGGCGGGCGAAGACATTGACAATGCGGGGGATTTTGCTTAGACCCACAACCTTGCCATCAGGTATGTAGGCCACATGAGCGCGCCCTATGATGGGCAGCATATGGTGCTCACACATGGAGTAGAACTCTATATCTCTGACAAGCACCATCTCGTCATTGCTGGTAGTAAAAAGCGCCTGGTTGAGGATCTCGGTCGGATCCATGGTGTAGCCCTCCGTGAGGAAGCGCAGCGCTTTGGCGACGCGGTGGGGGGTTTTGAGAAGTCCCTCGCGCTGAGGATCTTCGCCCAGCTCGGTGAGGACGGTGCGGACAGCTTCTTCGAGGATTTGGTCGATGTTTTTGCTCATGGGGCGACTCCGGGCTTTTTGTGCAATTGTACCACCTTTTAGAGAAATTTGGGTAAAATCACCCACTATTTTTCAACCACAAGGAACACCGTGAACGTCACAACCAAAAAACTCAACGAAGCCAATGTCCTCGCCAGCGCCACCATCGCCCAGGCCGACATTGACAACAAGATCGATACCCTCGCCAAAGAGACCGGCAAACAGATCAAAGTCGATGGATTTCGCCAGGGCAAAGTCCCGGCACACGTCGTCAAAAAGCTCTACGGAGAGAAGCTTGCCCAGGATGCTGAGGGGGAGGCACTGCGCGATTTGATCACGCAGGCTTATGCAGATGCCGGGATTGATCCTGCCAGCGTGCTGGGGGATCCGATGTTCAAAAAATATGACAAAACCGACAAAGGCATCGAGGTAGAGATTCAGCTTTGCCTGCGCCCTGTGATCGATACCGGCGACTATCAGAATATTGCTCCGGCCTACGATGAGCCCAAGATCACCCCCAAAGAGACCGAAGAGCGGATCAAGACCCTCACGGCTCAGGCTGCACCCCTGGAGACGATCAAAAAAGCGCGCGCGCTGAAGAGCGGCGATACAGCCGTATTTGATTTCGAAGGTTTTGTCGATGGTGTGGCTTTTGAAGGGGGCAAAGCGGAAAACTACGAGCTGGAGATCGGTTCAGGACAGTTCATTCCCGGATTTGAAGAGGGGATGGAGGGGATGAAACCTGGCGAAGAGAAACGGATCACGGTGACGTTTCCTGCCGACTATCAAGCCGAGAATCTTAAGGGCAAAGAGGCGGAATTTGTTGTCAAGCTTCATGCCATCAAAGTGCGCGGCGATGTGACACTCGATGATGCTTTGGCTCAGAAGATCACCCGTGACGACCAGGCAACCGTCGAGAGTTTTACCCGGGGGGTCGAAGAACAGCTCAAAGCAGAGAAATTCTCCAAGCTGTACAACGAAGAGCTCAAGCCGGCCATCACCGAAGCCCTGGTGAAACATTTTGATTTTGATCTGCCGGAAAACATCGTCGAACAGGAGATTGACAACCTTGTCAACCAAAAGGCCCAAAGCATGACACCTGAAGAGATCCAGGAGATCCAGGGCGATGCCGCCAAGCTTGAAGCACTCAGAGACGAGGTCAGGGAGGACGCGACCAACAGTGTCAAAGCGACCTTCATCGTCGATGCGTTGGCCCATGCGGAAAAACTCTCTGTCAGCGACGACGAGGTCAATCAGACCCTCTACTATGAAGCCTTGATGGCCGGGCAAAACCCTGAAGAGCTGATCGAGTACTACAAGAAGAACAACCTGCTCCCAGCGGTGAAGATGAGCATGCTCGAAGACAAGCTCTACAGCCGTCTGCTCGGACTGGACAAAAAGTAAACACCCAAGGAGACCCCCATGAGCTATATTCCCTATGTCATCGAACAGACCGGACGCGGTGAGCGCAGCTACGACATCTACAGCCGCCTGCTCAAAGACCGCATCATTATGCTCAGCGGCGAGGTCAACGACGCTGTGGCTTCCAGTATTGTTGCGCAACTGCTGTTTCTCGAGGCTCAGGATCCCGATAAAGACATCTATTTCTACATCAACTCTCCCGGCGGGGTGATCACGAGCGGATTGTCGATGTTTGATACGATGAACTATATCAAGCCTGACATCGTCACCATCTGCATCGGGCAGGCAGCATCGATGGGGGCGTTTCTGCTCGCCAGCGGCACCAAGGGCAAGCGCTACGCGCTGCCGCATGCACGCATCATGATCCACCAGCCCTCCGGAGGAGCCCAGGGGCAAAGTACCGATATCCAGATCCAGGCGGCCGAGATCCAGCGGCTCAAAGATACGCTCAATGAAATCTTGGCCGAAAAAACAGGGAAAAAACCCAAACAGATCGAAAAAGACACCGAGCGGGATAATTTCATGTCTGCCGAAGAGGCGGTGGAATACGGTCTGATTGACAAAGTATTGACCCAGAGTTTTGCATAAGGCTCTTCCGTGATCCACGACATCCTCATCTACCCCGATCCGCGTCTCAAGGAAGTTTCGGAGGCCGTTGAGGTTTTTGACGAGGCGCTCCATGCCCTCCTGGATGACATGTTTGAGACCATGATCGCCAAAAACGGTGTCGGTCTTGCGGCCATCCAGATCGGTATCCCCAAGCGTGTCTTGATCGTCAACATCCCCCTTGAGGGGGAGGAGGGGGACGACGATCTTGTCCAGCCTCCCGAAAACACCCTTGAGATTATCAATCCCGTTATCACTTTTCGCAGCGAAGAGATGGTGAAATTCCAGGAGGGGTGTCTTTCGGTACCGGGATTTTACGAGGACATTGAGCGCCACGCGATGGTGACCATCGAATATCAGGATCGTCATGGAGAGAATTTTGCCATCGAAGACAATGAGTTTCTTGCGATCGCACTCCAGCATGAGATCGATCATCTGGACGGGAAATTGTTTATCGAAAAACTCTCCTATACCAAGCGTAAGAAATTCGAAAAAGAGTGGAAAAAGAGGAAAAAATCGTCATAAGCAGCGACCTTTCACTTGTCTTCTTGCGGCATACTGCCTGTACGCCTCATCAGAGCAAGCAAAACTTCACCACTTCTGACGATTTTTCCCGAAACTCTTTTTGAAAAGAAAAAATATGACAATTTGACATATTTTTTTCAGCAGCGCGGAAAATATCCTATCATTCCACTATGAATGCAAAAATGGATAGTGGTACACCACCAGAAAAGAAAAAAGACACGCTACCCGGCATAGAGGACAACGACACCATCGTCAATCGCCTTGCCAGCGCTACACTGGAAGGGGTGACGGCCAGAGCGATAGATGTCGAGGCTACATTTACCAAAGGTCTGCCCGGTTTTACGATAGTCGGATTGGCCTCCAGCGATATACAGGAATCCAAAGA
>CAYSQV010000138.1:0-4064 GCA_964433295.1 uncultured Nitratifractor sp.
CTCTTGTGTCATCCACGACAACTTCTTTATAATCATCTCTGCTGTATCTTGGCTCTATGCCTTTTTGGTAGTACGCATCATCATAGTCGGCATAACTTACGGCTTGCCCTGTTTTTTTGGGTTTTACAGACGATACGGTGCTTTTGTCCTGCTGGTCTTTCTCGTCCGAAAAATTATCGTTGCATGCGGGCAGCATCACCGCCAATATGCCAACCAATATCCATCTAAATAACCTTAGCATTTGCCAAACCTCTCTGAAAATTTCTTTATTATATCTCTCTACACTTGTTGAATGTCTTATCTGAAACCAAATCATCACTGCCCGCCATGGCGCAATCATAAAACATAGGTTGAGAAAGACCAATTCTTCATCCCGCCACCCTCGGCCTGCTTCCATCCTTTTTTTGCAAGGCTTTTGCCGATGAAATGATTGATTGCTCCATGTCCCATCAGTAGAACATTTTCATGCTCACCGGCTCGCTTTATCAGATGCTCTGCAGCCTTGTGGGCACGAGCAGTAAGGACTCTTGTTGAGCTGTTTTGCCCCAGCCATCCTATCAGCGCCCTGAAGCGAAAATAGCTCAGCCATTGCATCGGACGCAATCTCATCCATTTGCCGCCACTTACCGGCACGGGCGCTTCGTCAAAAAGCCCATTGGTCTCATCGGGCTCCAAGCCAAGAATCGCGAGCGAATCGTGAGTACGCCTAAGTGAGCTTGCTATGATCCAGTCGGCCTCTTTGCTTAGATCAAACAGTTCTGAAGATGGTGGAGTTTTATCGATGGGGAGATAGTCATACTCCTCTATCCAGCCTGAAAGCTCGGTTATGTTCAACCTCGCATCCCAGTCCGCAATCACCGGCGCATGGCGGATGAGGGTGATGGTCATGCTATTTGTACCGCTGGATCTCTTTGGGCTCGGGAGCAGTATAGGTGCGCCCCAACAAGGTAATGGATGCCGCATGAAGCAAGATACGTTTGGCGCTGGTACGGCTGCCGTACTGTTCGTCACCTACTATAGGATAACCCACATGCGCCAGGTGGACACGGATCTGGTGGGTACGTCCGGTGTCGATGGTGATGTCAACTTTGGACTTCTTCCCCTGTACTTCGTTGGGTTTGACGAGGGTGTGGGCCGGTTTGCCGAGTTTTTTGTCTATCTTGGAGAAGGCTTTGCCTTTTTTGATCGTATGGATAGGGGCATCGATCTCCAGAGGTTCATAGAGTATCCCCTCGACCCATGCGACGTAGTGTTTGGTCACTTTGCGTCGGCGGAAGGCCTCGACGGCCTGTTCGATGAAGGCTTTGTTGCGACCCAGCAGCAGCACGCCGCTGGTCTGGCGATCGAGTCGATGAAGCAGCTCGGCTCCCTCAATCGCATCCTGAATATCGTAGCTGTCGATCATGGCCGGTTTGTTGACCGCGAGCAGATCGTCATCCTGGTAGAGGATCTCAATGTCGGCGGGCATCTCGACACGGAAGCGGGTATCCTCGGGCATCTCGGCCCTGGCAATCTTGACTTTGCGATCGGCGACATAGACCAGACCCCTGTCGATCAGTTCCTTGGCTTTTTTATTGGAGATCTGCTCCTGCTCTGCGAGAAGTTTGTAGGCTTTGTTCATGGTGTCTCTTGTGTATTCGTTATACCATCTCTTCTGCCCAATGACTAAAATGTTCACTGAGCGGAAAAGTGACGGTCTTGATCTTGCTGGTCTCTCCCGACGTGAACGTAATGGCGCTTTTGGGAACTTTGAACTGCTTGGAGAGGAACTTGATGAGCTCTTTGTTGGCCGCGCCGTCGACCGCCGGGGCGGCCAGGCGGACCTTGACTGCCTCTTCACCGTACCGTCCGGCGAATTCACTCCGGCTGGCGGAGGGCTGGGCCTTGATGTGCAGGGTTACTATCGCATCCTTAACGGTATAGAACACGATCAGGCTTCTTCGGTCGCCTCGTGTTCTTCATCAAGATAGAGGATCCGCCCGCAGTGGGTACAGGTGGTGATCTCGTCCCCTTTGATCACTTCGGAGTAGGTTTTGTCGCTGATCTTCATGTAGCAACCGTAGCAGGCATGCTTCTTGACCGGCACCACCGCAGTATTGCCGGCCCAGCGGCGGATCTTTTCATAAAAGGCCAGTATTTTTTGGTCGATCTTGAAGGTGCGCTCTTCGCGCTCCTTAAAGAGCACCTCTTTCTCTTTGTCGATGGCGGCCAGTTCTGATTCGGCTTCACCTTTGGCTGCTTCGACGGCGGTCTGGATCTCATCGAGCTTTGCCTGAAGTTCCTCTTTTTCGGCTGCTTTGACCTCGTTGACCTTGCCCAGGCGCTCGATCTCTTCGTTGGCAAAGGTGAGCTTCTCTTTGGCAATCTCTTCTTCGAGAGAGAGTGCTTTCATCTCTTTTTCGTTGGTGATCTCTTTGTTTTTCTTGGCAATACTTTTGAGCTGCTCATCGAGAGCCTTGATCTGCTCCTCAAAAGTGGCGATCTTGGCATTGTTGTCTTCGATCTGTTTCAGGAGAATTTCCATCTGTTCGGTGACAGCATCCAGGCGTGCTTCTTCCTGGGTGATCTTGCTGCGTGCTGCCTCGATCTTGGGGGCAAAGCTGTCAAGCTGCTTGTCGGTCTTGGCAAGTTCGACCAATGCTTTAAGGTACTGACTCAATGTGGATCCTTTGGTAAAATGGGGCTTTTAGAAGGTTTTCTAAACGGTTTCGATCCGAAACGGATTTTTGGGTGGCGTGATTATAGCCAAAACGGGTAAATTTTTCAACACATCCCCCATCACCTCCCCGAAAAACCGCTCACTTTCATAGTGGCCGATCTCCACCATCATGAGCCCCTGGTTCATCGCTTTGACTGCGTCGTGGTATTTGATGTCCCCGGTGAGGAAGCAGTCCGCCGCAACCTCATCCATCAGCGAGGCTCCCGATCCGGTCGTCAATGCGATGGAGCGGATCGTCTCTTTTTTGCCCACGACACGAACAAACGGCAATTCAAGCCGCTCTTTGAGGTGCATCAGCAGCATAGGGTAGTGCCACTCTCCACGCGTATGGCAGACAAAAGGCTGCTCACTCTCCAGCGTAAATCCAAGCACCTTTTCAAACACATAACGGTTCAGATGGGTCTGGTCAAAATTGGTATGCATGGCAATGAGCGCCTGACGCTTCTGGACAATGCGTTCGATCAGATTGGCCGGATAGCGGGCAAAATCCAGCTCACTCAGCCCACCAAAGATCAGCGGATGGTGCACCACAAACAGCGTCCCCTCCTTTGCCTCCTCGATCATCTGCGCATCGACATCCAGCGAGACGACGATCTGCTCCACCTCACGCTCCATGGCTCCCACGATCAGGCCGGAGTTGTCCCATTTTTCCTGAAGCTCGAAGGGGCTTATCTCATCAAGGTAATTGTAGATCTCTTGCAGTTTCATTCATTTCCTCCGTAGGGGCAGATTCCATATCTGCCCTTTTGTGCCCATCGGCACACACCTTTTCGGTCAACAACGGGTCGATACAGGATCGACCCCTACCCTTTTAACCGTTTGTTGCGTTCACCTTCCTGCTCTTTATACATCTGAGCGCACCCTATGGCGAGCTCTCGCACCTTGAGGATATAATTTTGTCTCTGTGCCTGAGAGATCGCTTTGCGGGCATCGAGTACATTAAACGCATGGGAAGCGATCATACACTGATCGTAAGCGGGCAGAGGCAATCCTGCGTCCAGACAGGCTCTGCATTCGTCGGACGCATCCTCGAAATGCCGAAAAAGTTTTTCGACATCGGCAACTTCGAAGTGATATTTGGAGAACTCGTATTCGCTCTCTTTGTGCACATCGGCATAGGTGGTCACCCGATCGCCGTGACGGTTCCAGACGATATCAAAGACACTCTCAACCCCCTGCAGATACATCGCCAGCCGCTCGGTGCCGTAGGTGATCTCGACGGCCACCGGATCGCACGCCAGACCGCCTACCTGTTGGAAGTAGGTGAACTGCGTCACCTCCATGCCATCGAGCCACACCTCCCAGCCAAGGCCCCAGGCTCCCAGTGTGGGGGATTCCCAGTTGT
>CAYSQV010000139.1:0-3953 GCA_964433295.1 uncultured Nitratifractor sp.
AAAATCCATCTTCCCCCTGCACAAGGCGCAGATCGATATCAAAGATCTCTGCCAGCACTTCCGGTCGGATGAAATTCGAATCGATCTTGCCCATGTCTTCGCCGAAGACAAAATAGGTCTGCCATGGGATCGTGTAGACCTTGTCGTCGTCCGTTTCGTAGCGATAGGCATCCAGGATCGACTGAAATTCACGTAGGGAGATTGTACCCTTTTTTTTATTAATATTACTTAGTATATTAAAGCGTACCAGCTTTTTACGCTTGAGAGCGTCAAGGATCATCTCATGCAGTCCGGAGGGGTTGCGGAGGTTGGCTTTGTCGGTGATCGCCTCGTAGATTTTTTCCGCAACCTCAAAATGATATTGATGGTTGCGATCCCCGTCCATCCCCAGCCAGGCGATGTTGGGACGATCGGCAATGGGGGCACAGCGGATCATGGCGCCAAACTCTCCGTCCTGAGCCGCGATCGCCAGCGGTGTTGTATAGAAAGTCTTGTAGGTGCTGTTTTTGGGTGTTTTCCCCAGCAGGCGCCGGATGGCGCTTTTGGCGTCGGCATAGAGGATATTGCCCTGGATCAGCGAGGCTTTCACCTCCGCTTCGCTCCGGGCGGTCTCCAGGTATTTGAATACCACCCCCAGCAGCGCCAGCATAGCCGCAATGATCGAGAGGGTAATAAAGAGGGTGACACCGCGCCGCATTTTAACCATTTAAAAGCTCAATTCAAGTAGAATAATTTCCACTAATTATAGTCAATGAAGATTAAAAGGAATCCAAAACCATGAAAAAAGCATTCAGTTTGCTCGAACTTCTTGTCGTCATCCTCATCCTGGGGCTGTTGGCGGCCTTTGTCGTCCCCAACCTCATCGGCGCGGGCGAAAAAGCCAAACGCGATCTGGTCTGCTCCCAGATGAGCAGCCTCGGACAGGCGCTGAAGATGTTCAAACTCGACAACGGAATGTACCCTTCGACCGAAGAGGGCCTCCAGGCACTCCTGCAAAATCCCGATGCCGACAAGTACCCCAACTACTCCACCAATCCCTACCTCGAAAAACTCCCGAAAGACTCCTGGAAAACTCCGTTTGTGTACGTGCAGGACGGGACGAAATTTGAGCTCATCAGCCTCGGAGCCGATCGCCAGGAAGGGGGCGAAGCCGAGGCGGCCGATATCCGCTACAGCCAATGCCAGAAATAACCCTCCGCTCTCCCCGCCCGGTATGGATGGTGCCGGGCTTCTCTCTGATCGAACTGATTATCGTGATCCTCATCGCGTCGCTGTTTGCTGCTGTGATCTTCACCAACATCGGCCTTGGTGCCACAAAAAAACAAACCGTAGGCATCCGTCAGCTCAAAAACACCGACATGACCCGCAACCTCGGTGATGCGGAACTCGTCTGTACCGACCGCTGCCGTCACTGCGTGCTCGTCCACGGCGACAAACAGGCCCAGATCCAGAGTCAGCTCAAACCCCTGACGGCCTACATTCTGGATGACAGCAACAACGCGCAGGAGGTTGATTTCGGGCGGATCAAAGACCAGAAGGTCTGCCTGCGCTTCCGCTACTACGCCAACGGCAGCACCTCGCAGATGATCCTCGAGTCCGAAGACCGCTACTATTTCCTCCCCAGCTATTTCGGGGAGATTGAAGAGTTTGACGACATAGACGGTGCCGTCGAACGGTGGACCAAATACCGCAATCAGCTTGACGCGATGGGGACATTTTTCTGATGCGGCGCGCTTTTACGATCCTCGAAGTGCTGGTGTCGGTGACCCTCATCAGCATCGTCGTACTGGGTATCGTCAAGATCGAATCCCAAAATCAGCAGATCGCCCACTACATCTCCGGCCGGGTCAAATCGGAGCTGGCCAATACCCTCTTCCTCGTCCCGCGCATCATGAAATACGACAAAGAAGAGAAAAACGCCTACACCGTCCTTGAGAAACTCCACGGCGACCAGGACATCACCCGTAAAACCCTCAAAGAGACCAAACGGAAAATCCACATAAGCGACCCCCTCAAACTCGGGGAGCTCCCCATCCCGGTCGAAGTCCGCGCCATCATGCTCAAGAGCGAATATTCGGCCCGTTATTACCGGGTCAAGTTCTGATCCGACTTCCCCGGATAAACAGATAAAACATCCCCAGCCCTGCAACCATGAAGATCGCATTGCCGAAGACATCATGTGAAAGGGAGAAGTTCTCCCGCCCCCCCTGCATCACAAAATACGTCACCATGTAGATCCGGGCGACATTCAGCCCGAGCAGCACCAGCGCACCCGCAGCTCCCCAGGTGATTTTGCGTCCCCAACTGGACGGATAGGCAAAAATCGATGCCAGATACATCAGCACCGGGATCATCCCGTTGCAGGCCTTTTCGATGATGAGTTTGTAGTGGGGGTTGATCCAGATGTCCGAACCGCGCACCTGCCCTTCAGGCAGCCCCAGATCCATCGCCGCCAAAAGCTTGAGCCGAAGCCACTCATTGGGCCATGCCGAAAGCGGAGAAAGATCCCAGTAAAACAATCCGAATAGTACCCCCAGCCACAGTAGATAGAAAAAAACAAAACGTTGCGCCATCGGCTACCTTTGGAAAGATTTGGCTATAATTGTCCGCAATTATACACTTTTTGCCAAGGAACGCAAACACCATGCTCTTCAAGTACAAAGGCCTCAATCAGGAAGGCAAACGCACCAAAGGAACCATCAGTGCCTCATCACTCGAAGATGCCAAGACCAAACTTCGCTCCCAGGGGGTTTTCTACGATACCCTCCAGGAAGCACGGGGGTTCTCTTTTGAGGGGTTTGGCAGCCGTCGCACCATGCCAAACACCACCCTGAGTAATTTTTCCAAAGAACTCGCCAGCTATCTCAATGCCGGCAACATGACCATCCTCACCGCGCTCAAACTGATGGAAAAACAACACAAAAAAGAGAAAAAATACTACGCTTTCCTCAATGCGACCAAGACCATGGTCGACGAAGGGAAGCCGCTCGCAGTCGCCCTGGACGAACAAAAAGTTTATGCCCTGCCGACCTTTTTTCTCCAAAGTGTCAAGGTTGCGGCCCAGGGGGGGAAAATGGTCGAAGTGCTCACCAATATGAGCCACTTTTTTGCCTCCCAGAGCCGCATCCGTCAGCAGGTGATCAACGCCATGATCTATCCGATGTTCATCCTGATCGTCGCGATCGGAATGACGGTCTTCCTGCTCATCTATGTCGTCCCCAAGATCACCGGGATCTTTGAAGATACCCATCAGGAGCTCCCGGGCATTACCCAGTTTGTCCTTGGGGCAAGCCATTTCCTCGGACAGCATTACGTCGGGATCATGGTGGGTCTGCTGCTTGCGATCGTCATCGGCAAACTCGCCTACAGCCGTTTCCGCCCATTTCATTACATGGTGGATGCCATGATGCTCCGCCTGCCGATTGTCGGCAAACTCACCCAAAACCATGAACTGGGCCGCTTCAGCTACATCATCTCCCTGATGCTCGACTCCGGCGTCCCCTATACCCAGGCGGTGACCCTGGCCAGCAGCACGTTTGGCAACCTCGCAATCCGCGACCTGTTCGAGGGGGTGACCCAGAAAGTCACCGAAGGGAACAAACTCTCCAACGCGCTATATGCCACAAAAGGGGTCCGTCTCAAAAGCAATTTTCTCCAAACCCTGGCCCTGGGGGAAGAGTCCAGCAATGTCGCCTCCGTCATGGGCAACCTCTCTGCTCTGTATGCCGAAGAGAACGAACAGGGGATCGATCGGGTCCTCAAAATGGTCGAACCGGTCATGATGCTGCTCATCGGCGGCATCGTAGGGGTCATCGTCATGGCGATGCTGCTGCCGATCTTCAGTATGAGCCTCGGCGCCAAGCTCTAAGGATACATCATGGCCAAACCACGTTTTCGCGATCTCAAACACGGCAAAATCCCTCCGAATCCTTCCCCAAAAAAACCTTCAGCAA
>CAYSQV010000140.1:0-3881 GCA_964433295.1 uncultured Nitratifractor sp.
ATCCCTGATCACCGGCACCGGTCTGGCCGGAACTCTGATCGACCCCCTGATTGATATCAGGACTCTGCTCTCCCACGCCGTTAAGGACCCCGGCACTGCGATAGTCGAAACCAAAATTGGCATCGGTGTACCCGATCTGACGCACCACATCGCGCGCGATCTCCTGCATCGGGGCATACGTTGCTGTCTTGAGCTCGCCGGCGATCACACAGAAGCCGTTGCTCAACAATGTCTCGCACGCTACCCGGGCCTGGGTATCCCTCTCGATGATGTAATCGAGAATTGCATCGCTGATCTGATCCGCCATTTTGTCGGGATGCCCTTCGGTCACCGACTCGCTGGTAAAAATATACTCTTTTGTCATAAGTGGATGTGTCCTTTGATTGGATTAATACGTCTGCTCATCAATGGTCTTGGCCAGCTGTTCCGGGAGGAGCCCCAGTGACTCTTCGACCAAACCAGTATTTCCGTGACGGATAAACGCATCGGGATATTCGAAAGTGTGGACCTGGACATCGCGGATCCCCATCCGCGCCAACCACTCCATCAAGGCCGAACCGACACCGCCCATGGCCGCACTGTCACTGAAAACATACCAACGGCGATGGCTCATCGCCAGTTCACCCAGAAGGGCTTCATCCAGCGGCTTGACAAACCGCAGGTCGACCACGGTCGGATTGCCCTGCATCTGCTCGGCTGTCCGCAGCGCGCGCCCCACCCCGTTGCCATATCCGATCAGGGCAATCTTGTGGCCATGATGGAGGATGTGCCCTTTGCCAAGTACATAGTCGGGTACCGCTTCATCCGCCGCGATGAAAGCTCCACGCGGATAACGAAAGGCAAAAGGGCGATCAAAACCGGCGGCGAATGTCATGATCTTCTGCATGCTTGTACGGTTCCAGGGAGCTGCCAGAGTCATATTGGGAATGGGGCGAAGGTAGGAGATATCAAACGCCCCCTGGTGCGTCTCTCCGTCCTCACCGACAATCCCCGCACGATCCAGCGCGAAAGTCACTCCCACGTCCATCAAAGCGATATCATGGATCACCTGGTCATATCCCCGCTGCAGGAAGGTCGAGTAGATCGCGCAGAAGGGTTTGAACCCCTCTTTGGCCAGCGGTCCCATCGAGGTAACCGCGTGCTGCTCCGCGATCGCCACATCCCAGAAACGCTCCGGGAAACGTTCCATCACGGCCCCCATGCCGGTACCGCTGGGCATGGCGGCAGTCACTCCGACGATGTTCGGATCCGCTTCTGCCAGGGCAATGAGTTGCTCGGAAAAAATCGCCGTCGCCGCTTTGGTACCGCCTTTTTTGATCGATTGGCCATTGGCGACATCAAAAGCCCCCACCCCGTGCCACTTCTCCTTGGAACGCTCAGATCCTTCGGCAATCTCGTAGCCTTTTCCTTTGGTGGTCTGAGCGTGCACAATGACCGGACGCCCCATCCCTTTGGCGATTTCAAGCGTTTCCCGTATCTGCTCGATGTTGTGACCGTCGATGGGGCCGATGTATTTGATCCCCAGCTCCTCAAAGAGCAATCCGGGCGTCAAAATACGCAACGACTCGTCGATCCGCTTAAGGACGTACGCCGTCCCGTCAGCCGAGATGGAATGCAGCCCGTCTTTGACCACTTTTTTGATTTTGCTGTAGACCGGGCCCGACATGGTACGAGACAAATAGCGGCTCACCGCCCCGATAGGAGTGGAGATGCTCATTTCGTTGTCGTTGAGGATGATCACAACCGGCAGTTGCCGTTCGCCCAACTCGTTGAGCGCCTCATAGACCATCCCTGCGCTCATGCTTCCGTCTCCGATAAAAGCCACCGGTATGCGACCGGTCTCCCCCTTGAGAGCAAACGCTTTGGCCGCGCCGACGGCCAGAGAGATCGAGGTCGAACTGTGACCGGCTTTGTAATAGTCATACGGCGATTCGTCGGGATCGGTGTAGCCGCACATCCCTTCAAACTGACGCAACGTCTCAAAATCATCCCAGCGATCGGTGATGAGCTTGTGGGCATACGCCTGATGCGAAACATCAAAAATAAACGGATCGCGCCGGGGATCAAACACCGAATGCATGGCCACGATCAGATCGGTCGCACCGAGGGTCGAACTCAGATGCCCTCCGTTTTTACTGACCACCTCCAAAATCCGTTGACGGATCTTTTCGGCCAAACGCTCCAGTTCGGGAGTGGGTGTGTTTTTCTGTATCATGTATTGACTCGCTTGATCGCTTGATCGACGATGGTTTCCAGGGCATGCCTGAGACTTTTGGCGCTCATGGCCGCTCCTTGATCCTTGGCTATCCTCTTGAGGGTCGCTTTGTCGGTCTGGGACAAAAGGCTTTTTAATGTGTTAATCATAATCAGTTTTTCTTTGAAGCGGCTAAAATCATCCAAAATAAGGGGCCGTAGCTTCGCAGGATCGACAAAAGATATGCGGCGGACCTCTCTCATCCGATCACCCCTCCCAACACTTCAAAAAGCCGATCATTTTGTGCCGGAGTCCCTACGGTAATCCGCAAAGCATTGAGGCCGTATGAGGCGAGATTGCGGACGATCACCCCCTGTCGCAGCAACGCATCGGCGATCGCGTCAGAGTCATGCGGCGGTTCGAGCAGGTAGGTAATAAAGTTGGTGTAGCTCTCGATCGTCTCAATGCCTCTCTGGGCAGCAAAATTGACATAGCGCTCCAACTCCTGCTGATGCAGTGCGATCGAATCGGCGACAAACTCCGTATCGGCACTTGCGGCGACGGCTGCCGCCAGGGAGAGCGTCGAAATGTTAAACGGCGGACGCAGTTTGTACAGGGTGGTGATGATTGACGGCTGCGCGATCCCGTAGCCGACACGCATCCCTCCCAGTCCGTACGCTTTGGAGAAGGTCCCCAGATAGATCACGTTGGGGTAGCGCAGTATCTCCGCCGGATCGATACGATAGGCCGGATCCTTGGCAGCAGCATACTCCATGTAGGCTCCATCAAGGACCACCAGCGTCTGCGGGTCAGCCGCTTCAATGATCCGCAGCACCTCTTCCCGCGGGATCGCGTCTCCGGTGGGATTGTTGGGGGTGCAGAGATAGACCACTCCCGGTGCATGCGTCTGCATCAGAGGGATGAACTCCTCGCTACGATGTCGGTAGCTGGGGGTGCGCACGATCGTCGCCCCTTGTTGTCGGGCATAGATTTCGTACATGGCGAAAGTAATCCGACTCATCAGGACGGTACTGGAGGCATTGAGCTTGGCCCGCGAGACAAACTCCAGGACCTGGTCGCTCCCGGCACCGATAATGAGACTCTCCTCAGGCACGCCGAATCGGCGGCTCAGTGCCGCTTTGAGCTCGTACATGCTGTCGTCCGGATAGAGATGGGCTTTGTCGGCATGGGCAACGATCGCTTTTTGAACCGCCGGGCTGGTTCCCCGGGGATTCTCGTTGGAAGCGAGTTTGACCACCGCTTCGGGCGCGATACCGAAATCCCGCACCACCAATTCGATCGGTTTGCCCGCTTCATAGGTTTTGATCTTCTCTAACGTATGATTAAACTGCATCCCCTCTCCTCACTTATCTCCTGCCGCTGTCGGCTGAATGCTATACATCCGATGCCTCTTTGACGTACGAGCCGAGAAATTTGATCGAACCGGCATGCCGATCAAAGATCTGTTTGATCCTGGCATCTTCCTTGTGACCGTCAAACTCGATAAAAAAGATCGATACCCCCTCCACGATGTGGGATTTGATCTTGGTCAGATCGATCCCCTCTTTTTTGAAGTCGGTCAAAAAATCAACGAGGGCACCGGGACGGTTGGGTAGCCGCACCAGGATCGTGGTTTTGTCGTTGCCGCTGGGAGCATTTTCAAAGTCGCTGATAACGAAAAAACGGG